>SHAI01000041.1 GCA_004213235.1 Parvularculaceae bacterium | reverse complement strand
ACAACGTCTTCCGTTGACGTGGATTTTCGCACAATGATCAACCGGCCAGAAAGCACCAGATAGAAATCGCGCGAGCGATCCCCTTGATCGAACAATGATTCGCCACCGCGCAGGCAACGTTGAACGCCCAAGGATACAATCCCTTCTAACGTATCACTGCTGCATTGGCTAAACAGGCCAAGAGTTGAAAGTCGCGCAAATAAGGACACTGAAATTTCAGTCTATGAATGCTTCTACACCTGATATTCTAACCTGGCCCGGAAGCGTCTACCGCATAAGCGGATTATAGTGTGGGTGTTTGGCTAGAACCGTAAACAGCTTAATTTATCTGCTTCTTGTCGATCGGTTTTCCGCCGTCCGATGGCGTACCTGGAACGGGCGCTATTTCAACACCCTCATCCTTCAGCTCTTTGACTTCCTTTGGTGTTGCTTCGCCGTAAATACCCCGGGCTTCTTTCTCGCCGTAATGAATACTGCGCGCCTCCTCAGGGAAATTGTCGCCCACATAATCGAAATTCTTCTCTACATAGGTGCGGGCCTTGGACGCTGCCTCGGTCATCGCCGCTCGGATTTCACCGAGGCGGCGGTCCGCTGCTGCCTCGCCTTTACGGGTTGAAACGGCCGGGGCCATGATTGCACGATTGACTTTACTCGACCCACAAACCGGACACGTCAAAGCCTCGTCCGCCGATTGTTCTTCGAAATCAGCGCTGCACCGAAACCAGCCTTCAAACTCGTGGTCGTGTTCACATTTCAAGCGGTATTTGATCATGATGGTAATTTGACAATTTCTACAGATCGTTCAAGCGCCAAATTCGGAATACGTGCGCGCGCGGCGGCCGCCATAGCTAAATCGATATCAGCGACGAGCACGCCTGGCGCGTCATGATCCATACTGGCAATGTGTTCTCCCCAAGGTCCGATAATCATTGAATGGCCATAGGTATCGCGCCCATCCTCATGGTGCCCACCTTGACCCGGCGCGATAACAAAAGCGCCGTTTTCGATCGCCCGGGCACGCAATAACGTCTCCCAATGAGCCTTGCCGGTTTGGCGTGTAAATGCCGCAGGAACCACAAAGACATTGGCACCCGCCTGCGCCAAATTCCGGAAGAAAGTCGGAAACCGCAAGTCGTAACAGATTGTTAGACCAAGTTTCACGGCTCCAAGGTTCGCAATAACAGCCCGATCTCCAGGCGCGTAAACTGATGATTCCCGCCACGTTTCGCCATTTGGCAAGGCCACATCGAACATGTGCACCTTGTCATAGGTGGCGATTGTCCCGCCGTCCGGCCCTAACAGATATGATCGGTTTGCAATCGTCCCGTCTTCACGCTTTTCCGCAACAGACCCGATAAGCAACGTAACACCGTACTTTGCCGCGACTGCCGCGAATGCCGTTATCTCCGGCAAACCACCGGAATCTGGCAGGCCGCTGGCGAGGCGTTTTGCATCCCGGTCAACGGCGTTCGTCATTTCCGGCGTTGCGATAAAACTCGCGCCCTGCCCTGCCGCCTCGGCAATTAGCGCTAACGCATTGGCCGTGTTTTCCTCCCGGCTAAGACCTGAGCGCATTTGAACACATGCGACACGCACGACGACTGTTCCCTAATCCGCCAGCAGGGCGTCGAGGGCACCGCGCCTTTCCAGCGCGATCAAATCATCACACCCGCCGACATGGTGATCACCGATGAAAATCTGGGGAAAGGTATTCCGCCCACCAGATTTTTGTACCATCTCCTGGCGCTTGGCACTGTCGAACCCCGCCGAAATTTCGACGATTTCAGCGCCTTTTTGATTTAGCAGCGACATCGCCCGAACGCAGAACGGGCACAAGGCTTTGGTATAAACTGTAACAGGCTTCATAGGTTTTCTCTCACAAAATCGCGTCGTGATGTAATGACCACGCGACGCCCCTTCCAATTTCACCAATGGCAGGGTGCACTGGCGATTGCTATACTGCGCTCCCACCCTGTTTTACAACACGGGCGACCGTCAAAGCGTCTACCTGTTTGGCCCCGGCCTTGCGCAGAACCCGCGCGCAGGCGCTCAACGTTGCGCCCGTAGTGTAAACATCGTCCACCAGCACAATTCGCGCGTTTTCAATCCTGGCCCGAGCATCATCGCGGACAGAGAAGGCACCATTGACATTCCTCTTTCGCGCAGCAGCAGCCAGACCAGCCTGTGGCGGCGTCGCACGGTGACGGCGAAGCAAATTGGTTTCCTGCGCCAGCCCCGTGAGATTTGATATTGCGCGGGTCAACAAAGCCGCCTGATTGTAACGCCGGGAAAACGTCCGGCGCCAATGCAAGGGCACCGGGACCAATATAACCCCCGGCTGCAGGATTTCTTCACCAGCGCGCACCAGCCAGCGGGAGAACAGCAGGGCGTGTTCTGTGCGATCGCTGTGCTTAAAGCCGATAATCAGTCTACGGCTTTGATCATCATAGGCAACAGCCGCCCTGGCACGCTGAAAAACAGGTGGCGCAGCAATGCATGCCCCACAGATAGTTCCCTCATCAACTGCCAACTCAAACGGTCGGCCACAGCGCTCACAACGTGGCTTTGATAGAAAGTGCAGCTGTGCCCAACCCGCACCGCTCAAATCACCTGCAGTGTGAACCAGTTCGCCCGTGATCGGGCAACGGGGCGGAGCCAAGAAGTCCAGCATTTGAGAGCCAAGGTGCATCACACCGCGATTCAATGTTATCGTGACCTTTCGCGGCCCGTGGACTAGGATCGAACGCCACGAAAACTTTGATTCGGATACGGTGTTTTGTGCTCGCTGTTGATAATCGCTCGTTGGCACTGCCTTGCCCTCTAAACGGCGACATTAAGCGCATTATTTATAGATAATCAATATATCGAGCACTCACACCGAAACATATTGGCCACTGGCTTCGGCCTCTATTTTAATTATTGTTGCTGCAGATTGTCGCCTGACCTGGCTGTTTATAGCAAACCTCGTTTACAAAACGCGGCCGTCGGATCGAGGAATCTTTCAAGGCAATCATATCGTTCCCGCCAGAAACATTGAATGGCGGTGTATAATCAAGCTCAATGTTCACGAATATCACTGACGAACCCTCATTTATGGTTGGAATATTTAAATCCTGCAAAGCGCCTGTGGCTAACTCGGTACCCGGATTTTTTGCAAAACTCCAGACGACCTCCAGTTCGTCAAGGTTGTCGCCTGCTTCATTGGCAATACTGGATACCGTCACATTATAATCGTTTCTGTCGGCATAACGTCCAAGCAACGCCGCCGCAGTAGCCAGGACTTCACCCTCGCGATCAGCATCCATAAAATCGAACCGCGAAGCTATATCAGAAACTACAACACTGGCCGTTGTGATTTGGCGTAAACCGCGCGCCGCGTCGAAACCCACTACGCTTAAAAACATAAAACCAATAACGATGGGCGCTAATAGCGCAAATTCCGTAATCACCGAACCGCACTGCGCGCTGCAAAACTTGCGAAGTTGAGTCGGAATATTTGCCCGCCTGTTCATCAGAAAGGCTCATTCATAAAGGCGGTAGATGAGATTATTTGAGCTCGATCCGTATCCGGTGTTTTCAAGAAAAGCCCAAGCCCCATCCCCGGGGTCACCACATCAGTGGTGATGCAAACCCGCATGAACATAACCTCTGAACCGACTCCCGTTTGATACTCAACAACCGGGGCCAATGCATCGTCATCGTTGGAATCAATACACTCTGCGTCTTCGTCCGGCGATGACGAGAAATCGGCAATCGGCGTCAGCTCGACAGTGATATTCTCCTCGCAGTCACGAAATAGAACAGATTTTTCACAGATAAAAGTACCAATATCTGCCTGCGAAATCGCACCGCCCTGCGCCGCACCGATGTAAACAAACTTCGACGCACCCGCCACAGCATGATCGAGCATCGCAATCTTTGCCATCAATATTCCCATTTCGAACAAGGACAAAAGGAGACCTATAAAAATAGGCCCGACCATTGCGAACTCTAAGGATTGCATTGCGCCAGTTCGGTCACAGGCTAATCGTGCAGCCTGAGATTTTAAAAATGTCGAATATCTGATTGCGGAAACGCACATCATGAGGCGTTACCCTACCCAACAATCCGCAGGGCATTTACAGAAGCCGCAATCGCGTCGAATGCAGATTGGATGTCCAAACCTTCAACGAAATAGTATTTACTCGGATCAGAGGCGCATTCAGCGAGAAGTCCGTCCGATAGATGCCCCTGACGGACTTGAAATCCGATTGTATAGACAATCACATTATTTTGCACAGCTTCTTCGCATAAACGCTTAAAATGCGAAACCCCAGTGTCTCTTGAAACAGGCGAAGAAGAATTTCCTTTTATATAAATGCGCTGTAAGTTTTGATAGTCTACCCATCCGTGTAATCTATTATATTGACGGCTTCCATAATGCTCCGGATTTACGTTTGGTTCCTTGGTGATCGAGGCCGGACGGTTTTGATGAACACTCTTCAAAGTCGGATCCTTGGGCCGATATTGATGTGTGATCTCACCATCAGTCATCAAGATGATGACCTTTACGACATCATCTTCATATGGAAATGGCCGATCAGGAAAATCACCTCCAAGTTCACCAGAGAAGTTAGGTGAAAGAGTTTTCACGCCCCAGAGCATGCCGACATCCAGCCCCGTACCGTCTGAAAGCACCATTTCGTTGATGCGATCCTTCAGGGCCTGCTTGTCGTTAGTATTCAGTAATACCGAACTTTTTATCCCCGGACACCAGGGACGGAAATTCCACCACACCGCAAAATTCGGCACCTGGTTGCGAGAAAACCTCGGAAGCATATCGTCATTAAAATCTACGTTCTTATACTCCAGACAATCGTCTCCGTCGGAAAACCTAAATTTATTCGTCGTCAGTGAAGCGTGGTTACCATACTCGTTTCTGTCGGGATCGACCGTTGCAGAAGATAATGGGACGACAAATTTTTCAAACAATGAACCTAAGTTCACGCTCCCGCCAAAAGGAATGAAGTTTATGGAGGTGTGGTCCAGATTAGCTTCGGTAAGCACCTGGTCTATGAAATCGGCTGCTGCGTTTTTAAGGTTAACGAGCTTCCCCCCCTTCATTGACGATGAAACGTCCATTACCATAGCGATTTCAAGCGACTGCATATCATGGCCAGCGATCGCTTTGGCGGTGACGGGCAAGGTTGAAAGGCCGACAATGCCAAGAAACCTGGTATCCACCGTAGCGCTTGCATTGATTTCTACTTTTTTGCTGTTGAGAGAGAGGATTGGATTGACCACAACACTCAAGGAATCGCGGACGTCAGCATGCCCCGGTAGGTTTGCCTGAATATATTCATCGACAACCGTCGCAATTTCTTGCGGATTACTCAACGAAGCCGCCGCCAGTGCGGCGCTGTCCAGGACGGTTTGTACCTTTGTCGTACCAGCGGTTGCGCGCATGATGTCATAACCACCGCCAGCGATTAAAACAGCTGGCACGAGGGCGATTGCCGTTATCGCCGCTATATTTCCGCTTGAACTTCCGATAAATTTTCTGACTGACAGCATACACCCACCATCGCACATTGAATGGCACCATGTATGCGGCCATGGGAATTTATATCGTTTTAATGTTTTGTGTTGATATTTATTCTTTTGTTAATCATTTGTTCATCGAGCTTAATAGTTAAACTTCATTTTTTCACGCTCACCGGTGTTAGAAAGCTTTTTTCAATGCCCCCGACACTACCAGAAATTTTCGACCGCCGGCTTTATCGGCTTCGTCGCGCACGCGCGGCGAAAACCCTTCGGAATGCGGACTTCCTCCACCGCCGAGCCATGGAGGACGTTGTCGATCGCCTGGAAAGCATCACACGGGAGTTCGAACGGGGCGTTTTCTTTGGGGCTGGTGATCTCGTCAACATGCTCACGCCCGCTTGCGGCGTTATAAATGTCATCAATTGTGACTATGCAGAAGCCCGCCTTCCCGCGGGACGTAGTGGATTTGTTGGTGATGAGGAAGCGCTTCCAATCAAAAGTGAAAGTGTCGACCTTATCGTCAGCTTACTTACTTTACACCATGCAAATGATTTGATCGGCGCTCTTGCACAGATGCGACGGACACTGAAACCTGACGGTCTTATGCTCGCTGTACTGTTCGGTGAAAACACCCTATCCAGGGTCAAGCGTTCATTTTTTGATGTCGAATCAAGATTGACAGGCGGTGTTTCCCCACGAATTTCACCGTTTGGTCATGTTCGCGATTTGGGCAGCGCACTTCAGCGCGCGGGATTTGCCCTGCCAGTCGCTGACCTTGATCGTGCGAACGTGGATTACGGCAAGCCGGTGAAAGTTTTCCAGGATCTAAGGGCAATGGGCGAAACGTCTGTATTCGTTGATAGAGGGCGCGGTTTGCGGCGCGATGTATTTTTGGGTGTGGTTCAGGACTTGGCTAGCGATGGTAAAGTGTCATTTGACATTGTTACCCTGACCGGTTGGGCACCCGCACCGCACCAACAAAAGCCGTTAAAACCAGGAAGTGGCAAAACCTCGCTCGCACAAGCCGTAAAGCTCGCGAAAAGTCGCTAACTCTCTTCGATAGCCGATGAAATGTCTTCGAAGACCTTGTCTCTACTTTCAGCAAACGCACGTATCGAACCAGCAATCGCCAAAAAGATAAGTCCCGCGATCAAACTGTACTCTATTGCTGTCGCGCCAGAACGCTCCCGCATTAGCTGCTTTAAAGTGGCTTTAAACTTCGGATACAGACCCATTCAAACCTTCCCAAGAAAATCTCGTAACTGTGCTGCCAAGGGACGGTCTGCAGGAACAAGATCGTAACTTAGCAGACGCTGAGGCCTGACCCAAGAAATCTTAGCCACATCAAGCGCTTGTGGAATGCCTTCCCATTTTCGGCACAAAAATAATGGCATTAGAATGTGAACGGTTTCCAAAGCCATTGATGCAAATGCGATCGGTGCCAGACAGGATTCAGTAACCTTGATATCGAGCTCTTCGGCCAACTCACGGATTAATGCTTTTTCCGGTGTCTCGCCTGGTTCAAGTTTGCCACCGGGGAACTCCCACATTAATGGATGTGCTTTTGTATCGGGGCGTTGCGCAAGAAGCACGCGACCATCAGCGTCGACCAACGCTGCAGCGGCGACGAGCAATAGTTCGGTCATTCGTGTACCATCAATTCATCAGTGCGAGCTGCCTCTACCGCCGTGGGCACCAACACGCGGCTCACCGTGTCTTTTCCTTCCGGCTGGAAATAAATAATCTCGCTGGTCCTAGATAATTCGCGGAGCGTTGCATCAATTTCCTGTTGTCGTAAAAATTCCCGAATACGTTCTTCAACCATTTCAAAACTCACTTCGCGAGCTGGCCTGCGATCCAGTACTTGTAAAATGTGCCAGCCAAATTGTGAGGTAAACAGCGGCGCGTAGTTTCCAACGCCCGTCGTAAACGCCGCATTGGCAAATACCGGCGTCATCATGTGTCGAGTGAAATAGCCGATTTCGCCGCCTTTATCTCTGGTTGAGGGGTCGATTGAATGCGCCAAAGCGAGGGTGGCGAACTCTGTGCCAGATTGAAGCGCAAGCAAAATTATCTCAGCTTCTTCCCGGGTTGGAACCACAATATGGCGCGCGCGCACCTCGTCACCAAGTTTGACCAGATCCGATTGGGAATCATAAAGCTGGCGAACGCGCTCGGGTGCCGTGGCGGCATCAATCCGGGATTTCATATACGCTGAGGCCAGAATCCGCTCCCGGGCGGCATTAATCCGTGCCGTAACGTCTTGCTGACGCGCGATCCCCCCCTCAAGGGCGGCACGCACAAGCAATCGCTGCTCAACAAAGGTTTCAATCACCCCCCGGTCGAAAGCAGCCTGCAGTGTCAGCCTTTCCGCTTCTGGGTTGGCGGCTGCGAACGCTTGCCTGACTTCGTTCATACGAACGAAACGTCCCGCAACGCGCGCCACAATGGGATTATCAGGATCTTCCGGCGGTAGCACAATCAGTTCCGGAACGGCGGTTTGCGCAGATGCGCGGCGCACTTCATCCATGACCCAGAGGCCAAATATGGTCCCGACCGCCGCCGCCCCTGCGCAGTATGCCCGCCCTGCCCTGCTCGGCAGCCATTTCACCAACTCGATTAAACTATCCAGAAAGAACGCGAAACTTGACCAGATAATCGACCAAAGTCCGCTGGCACCGCGGGCAATTCCTTGCCAGAGCACCGCGTCCAGAGCCCCGGTGAAACGCCAAATCGCAACGCCAAACCGCCCGATAGCGCGTAGAATATAAGCGATAACAGCGGCGAGGGCGACAATGACACGAATTGGGCCGGCCAATACCCTACCGATCAAACGTTTGCCATCAGGGGTACGCAAATAGGCCAGGCGCGCGCGCGCCGCCCCTGAAACGCGGGAGCGAGATCCACGACCGTCTGAATTTCTGACCCGTTTGCTCATTTGCAGATCGTCATATTCACTGATTCATTAACTGTGATGGACGCCACCGATTATATTCCCTGTTTTATAGGCGACTCGCATCAATAAGCCCCGGACTTTGTTACTTTATTTTGCGCAAATCCTCTCATGGCAAATTGAGATAACGTCCATTCGTTGACAGTGGTAAAGTGCATTACTATGTCTCGACCTTACGTCGAGCCGGAAGAGCGCACCGGTTCCATAAGGTTCGACGCCTTTCAGTTTACTGTGTTCCGCCCGCCGGTGCCGCGCCCGGTTGGGGCCGCTCGCCAATAACGACAAGGTGGTGTCCTTCATGGCGCTTATCAGTCTTGCAAAAAAAATCTTCGGGTCATCGAATGACCGCCGGTTAAAACCGTTTTTTCGCCGCGTTGAAGCGATAAACGCACTGGAAGAAGGTCTGTCAGATCTGTCTGACGCAGATCTCGCAGCGCGTACTGTTGCGCTCAGGGCCCGGTTTGAAAACGGCGAAACCCTCGATCAGTTGCTCGAAGAGGCGTTCGCCACGGTCCGCGAAGCAGCAAAGCGCGCCCTTGGCCAGCGACATTATGACGTTCAGATGGTTGGCGGCATGGTACTGCACAATGGCGGTATCTCGGAGATGAAAACCGGCGAAGGTAAAACCCTCGTTGCAACCCTGCCATGCTATCTCAATGCGCTCACCGGCCGGGGTGTTCACGTAATCACGGTGAACGATTATCTCGCCAGCCGGGACGCAGAATGGATGGGCCGGGTTTTTGAGCGCCTTGGCCTGACAACAGGGTGCATTATCCATGGCCTGAGCGATGACGAACGCCGCGCGGCCTATGCCTGCGATATCACCTACGGCACCAATAATGAGTTTGGCTTCGATTATCTGCGGGACAATATGAAATCCTCGATCGAGGAAATGGTTCAGCGCGGCCACCATTTTGCCATTGTCGATGAAGTTGATTCGATCCTGATCGACGAAGCGCGTACGCCCCTGATCATTTCGGGACCGACCGACGATAAATCAGAACTTTATAAAACGATCGACAGCTTTATGTCGAAACTGGAAGATGAGGACTTTGAGATCGACGAAAAGGCCCGATCTGTCGTTCTGACCGATGAGGGCAACGAAAAGATTGAGGGCCTTCTGGCAGAGGCTGGATTGTTAGAAGGCGACAGCCTTTATGATTCGGTCAATGTTTCTGTCGTTCACCATGTCAACCAGGCGTTGAAAGCTCACAAGACCTTCATCCGCGACAAAGACTATATCGTCCGTAACGGGAAAGTCGTCATTATCGACGAGTTCACCGGTAGAATGATGGAAGGCCGTCGGTGGTCGGAAGGTCTGCACCAGGCCGTTGAAGCCAAGGAAAATGCGGAAATTCAGCCCGAAAACCAAACACTGGCCTCCATAACCTTCCAGAATTATTTCCGGCTCTATGAAAAGCTTGCTGGCATGACCGGCACCGCCCTCACCGAGGAAGCGGAGTTTGCAGACATCTACAAGCTGAATGTCGCGGAAGTTCCAACGAACAAGCCCATCGCCCGTGCGGATATGGACGATGAGCTTTACATGACGGAGCAGGAAAAATACCGCGCGATTGCAGTTCAAATCGCCGAATGCCATGAGCGGGGGCAACCAATTCTCGTCGGCACTGTTTCAATCGAAAAGTCCGAACATATCTCCGCGCTTCTTTCCGATAAGAAATTCTGGCGCGACGTCGCCAAGCGTCTGGAGGGGCATGCGGACGAACTCAAAGATAAGCATGTGGATGAAAAAGCAGCTCTTGCAGAGCGTGCGAAGTACATCCATTCCATTGCCGATAAAAAAGAACCGATCCCCCATAGCGTGTTGAACGCGCGTTTCCACGAACAAGAAGCGGATATTGTGGCGGATGCCGGCGCGCCCGGCGCTGTGACAATCGCCACCAACATGGCCGGTCGCGGAACAGACATTCAGCTTGGTGGGTCCGTCGACAAAGCACTTCTGGAATCCCTTAATGACGATGACACCGAGGAAACGATTTCACGTAAGCGTGCAGAGATCGAATCCCGGATAGCTGATCAGAAACAACAGGTGCTGGACGCTGGCGGTCTCTTCGTTCTCGCAACAGAACGCCATGAAAGTCGTCGGATAGATAATCAGCTGCGTGGTCGTTCCGGCCGGCAGGGCGACCCGGGCGCAACAAAATTCTACCTGTCCCTTGAAGATGATCTGATGCGGATCTTCGGCACGGGCATGGAAAACATGCTCAAGCGCTTCGGCATCCAGCCCGATGAATCCATTGAGCATCCCTGGTTTACCAAAGCAGTGGAAACGGCACAGAAAAAGGTCGAGCAGCGCAATTACGACATCCGCAAAAACGTTCTGAAATTTGATGATGTGATCAATGATCAGCGTAAGGCTATTTTTGAACAACGGATCGAATTCATGTCATCGGAAACTGTCGATGACATCATTGAAGATATGCGCGATCAGCTGGTTAATGATTTGGTCGCAACGCATATCCCGCCAAAATCTTATGCTGAACAATGGGACATTGACGGCCTTTCGGACAATGTGGAGAAAATCTTCGGCAAACAATTCCCCATCACCAATTGGGCAGCTGAAGAAGGCGTCGCCGATACGGAGATCATTGAAAAACTCCTCGATCAGACACAAACCCACGCTGCTGCGCGTGCAGCGGAGATAGGCCCAGACAATATGCGGCGCTTGGAAAAAGTGATCCTGCTGCATGTTCTGGACACAAACTGGCGCGAACATTTGCAGCAGCTTGACCACTTACGATCAGTTGTCTGGATGCGTGGCCATGCGCAACGCGACCCGGTAAACGAATTTAAAACCGAAGCGTTTGCTTTATTCGAGACGCTGCTCGACGATCTACGCCGGGATGTTGTCAGCACGCTGATGCGGGTTCAGACCCGCCGCCCGGAAGAAGCAGCCCCTGCCCCGCGAAGCATTCCCATGACCGAAACCCACGCCGACCCGGTGACCGGTGAAAATGAAATGGCCATGGCGGGCACAGTGAGCACAGGGCGCCCAGCACCAAGGCGGCCGCGGCAAACCACGGACTCTGCTGGCGTGACCACAATGGCCGCCAAGGCGCGCGCACAGATGATTGACCCGACGCGGCCGGAAACATGGGGCAATGTTCCGCGTAACGCACCATGCCCTTGCGGTTCGGGCAAAAAGTACAAGCATTGCCATGGGGCAATTTAAGCCTGCGCTGTTCGCCGCGTCTTGCGGCACGCCGGACTAAACATTAGCCGCGCGCAGAAAAACTGATATAGCATTCAGCAATATCCGGGTTGACTTCGCCACGATGCAGCGCACACACCGGCTCGTCCGTTCTTGGGAGATTTGATGATGGAATTGAACGTCGCTGTTGTTGGTGCCACGGGCGTGGTTGGTCAGGAAATGTTGACGATCCTTGCCGAGCGCCTGTTTCCGGTTGGTGAGTTATTCGCTCTCGCGTCGCGCAGTTCTATCGGCCGTGAGGTGTCGTTTGGCGAACGCGACATTGCCTGCCAGGACCTTGATCAATTCGACTTTGCTAAAGCTGATATTGCCCTGTTTGCGGCAGGTTCAGGCGTTGCGGAGAAATACGCCCCCAAGGCAGCGGCGGCGGGCTGCATTGTCATCGACAATTCCTCCTTTTTCCGCATGGATCCACAAGTTCCGCTGATCGTCCCGGAAGTGAATGCAGCAGCCGTTGACGGTGTGCGCAAAAAGAACATCATCGCGAATCCAAACTGTTCCACCGCGCAACTGGTTGTCGCATTAAAGCCGCTCCATGAACGGGCCAGAATCCGGCGGGTCGTGGTCTCGACCTACCAATCGACATCGGGCGCAGGTCGCGATGCGATGGACGAACTTTTCAACCAGACCAAGGGTATTTTCGTGAACGACACGCCGACGCCAAGTCAGTTCACAAAACAGATTGCGTTCAACGTCATTCCGCATATCGACGTCTTCATGGAAGACGGTTTCACAAAAGAAGAGTGGAAGATGACGGCGGAAACGAAAAAGATCCTCGACCCCAAAATCAAGCTTACCGCGACATGCGTCCGTGTGCCGACATTCGTCGGCCATGCCGAAGCCGTCAATGTGGAGTTCGAGAATGAGCTGGAAGCGGATGATGCGCGCGACCTTCTGCGCGAATCACCCGGGCTGTTGGTGGTCGATAAACAAGAAGACGGCGGCTATGTAACACCGGTGGAATGTGTCGGCGAATTCGCCACCTTTATCAGCCGCATTCGGAATGATCCGACCGTCGATAATGGCCTGACATTCTGGTGCGTTTCCGACAATTTGCGCAAAGGTGCCGCACTTAACGCAGTGCAGATCGCTGAAACGCTCCTCAATCGGGATTTGATCTCGGGCGGGGCGCGTTAACGTGCCCGGATTACCTCAAACGCGATCGAAGTGTGGACATGGCAAATAGCCCTGGCCAACAACAAACAAAGCCAGACCAGGATGCCGTGCGTCTTGGTTTTATCGCCGCGTTCACCGCGTACACCATCTGGGGTGCTTTTCCACTGTACCTGAAACAGATTGACCATGTCAGCGCGCTGGAAATCGTCTGCCAACGTATATTATGGGCGATCCCGTTTTGCGCCTTGATTTTGACACTTCGTCGGCAATGGCCGGACGTGCGCGCATCCCTAAACTGGAAGACGTTGCGCTACCTACTCCTGTCGGCAACATTTATTTCCGTGAATTGGTACTTTTATACCTGGGCCGTGTCCGCTGACCGCGTGCTGGAGGCCAGTCTTGGCTATTATATCAACCCGCTAATGTTTGTTGCTGCGGGCGTCTTGGTACTGAACGAAAAACTGAGCAGGGTGCAATGGATTGCCATTGTCATGGCAACCATTGGCGTAGCGATTTTAACCTTCGGGATCGGTGTTTTCCCATGGGTCTCTTTTCTGCTCGCCGCTTCCTTCACTACTTACGGGTTTGTTCGCAAGCACGTGGTGATTGGTGCTGTGCCCGGGCTTTTTATCGAGACGCTGATCGTGGCTCCGATCGCGGCAATTATCCTGATACAGATGGCGCAAACAACCGGTACGGCCTTTGGCTCCCAAGGCATGGGTTTAAATCTGCTGCTCATCCTTGCTGGCCCGGTTACCGTTGTACCGCTCACCCTCTTCGCAATCGGCGCACGGCGGCTTCAACTCTCAACGATCGGATTCCTGCAATATATCGGTCCAACCGGGCAATTTCTGCTCGGCCTTTATTATGGCGAAGCGTTCACGATTTATCATGGCGTTTGTTTTGGTCTCATCTGGGCGGGCCTTGCTCTTCTCAGTGCAGACGCTCTGCGGCAGCAAGCCGGCAAAAAACGGTAAATAGATCCCGTTGCGCCGCTTCCCAAAGCGACTAATCGCGAAGACGCTTAAGCGCGCCGGAAAAACTCATCAATGTGCGGTCTTCAGCAGTAATGAGCCCGCGCGCAAAGACAAGACCGCCGCCAACTTTGGTCGTCTCGCCGGTTGCGATGATGAAATCGCCGATCTGGCCTGGCGCCAAAAATTCGGTGTTGAGTGTGACCGTCACCCCCCG
>SHAI01000040.1 GCA_004213235.1 Parvularculaceae bacterium | reverse complement strand
ACAATGGCGCCAACGGAAAACTGCCATTCAAACCGGAACCAGATATAGATCAGCATCATTCCGATCGCGAGAACAACCGCGGTAATGCCCCGCTGAATCAATTCCCCCGACACGGTGGGACCAACAACGTCGATCTTGCGAAATTCAACATTTTCCCCCAGCAAATCACGCAGGGCGGTTTGAACCGCTGACGCTGCAGCTTGCTGCGCAGTTTCATTATTGACGCCTTCACCACCGTCATCGGCGTCAGTACCGGGTGCAGGATCACCAACGTCCTGCTGCTCAACGAACACGACCACGGCCGGTGCCGAACCCGCAAAATCAATGATTTCCTGAACCTTCACATCACCCAGATTCAGGGACGAAACCGCCTGGCGCACCGCACCGATGTCAATTGGTTCTTCATCGGCGACCTCAACTGTTACGCCGCCGCGAAAATCCACGCCAAAATTCAGGCCCAGCGTCGCCACGGCGAAAATTGATCCGATCACCAGGAGTGTCGATAAACCCGCGGCGATAAACCGCCAGGACGAGAACGGAATATTCGTTTCAGCAGGAACAAGTTTTAAAAGCGCCATGACTTTAAATTCCTTACATCGTCAGCGCTTTAGGGCGCTTGGACAGGAGAAAGCCCCCTGCCAGCAATCTGGTGAGCACATAGGCGGTGAAAACAGACGTCACAACGCCGATCGCCAATGTGACGGCAAAGCCTCGTACCGGCCCGGCACCAAGCTGGAACATGATGAGGGCCGCCAAAAACGTCGTCACATTCGCATCCAGGATTGCTGACCAGGCTTTTTGGTACCCACTTTCAACCGCCGTGATGGGCCGCTTGCCCGCCGCCAGTTCTTCGCGAATACGTTCAAAAATCAGAACGTTTGCGTCCACCGCCATACCAATGGTCAAAACAATCCCGGCAATGCCCGGCAGGGTCAATGTCGCGCCCAATACCGACAATGCGCCAGCAATCAGGACCACATTAGCGATCAAGGCAATATCGGCATAAACCCCGAAACGCCCATAGCACAGCACCATGAAGCCAATAACACCTATGAAACCGACAATAAGGGCAGTCGCGCCGGCGCGTACTGAGTCCGCGCCAAGCTCTGCCCCGACCGAACGTTGCTCGATTGTTGTCAACGTCGCGGGCAATGCACCTGAACGGATCAGCGTTGCCGTGCGGGAAACTTCTTCGGGTGAAAACTGCCCCGTGATCCGGCCTGAGCCGCCATTAATGGCCGACTGAATGCGCGGTGCCGAGATTATCTCGCCATCAAGGACAATCGCGAACAGCTCCCCAATATTATTGCTCGTGAAGTCACCAAACCGACGCGCACCCCGCCCGTCGAAGGTAAAACTGATCTGAAACCCGCCATCCGGATTCGGCTCCGCGCGGGCGTCCTCAACCATATCGCCGCTAACTTCCGGCTCCTCATGGAGGACCAGCGAGCCTGATCCTTCGAACTCCGCATAAGGGACCAGTATGCGCCCCGGCGGCATCAGGCCGGCTTCGGCATCCTGGGCAGAAACACTGGGATCAACGTGGTGGAAGTTCAGCTGGCCAGTGCGGTTGATCAACTGCTTGAGGGCTTCAGGGTCATTATCACCTGGTGCCTGAACAATGATGCGATCAAGCCCCTGGGGCTGAATTGCAACTTCTTTCGTGCCCGCCGGGTCAATACGTCGACGCACGACTTCGATCGAATCACGCACGGCTGATGTGCTGTAATAACGCTGCGCCTCAGCTGTCATGCGGACATCAATGCGTGGGCCAGTTGCCTCAACGACATATGGACGCCCGCCAAGCGCCAGCCCAAGCGCGCCCTGGCGGTTAATATCGCCGATCCGATCCAGTGCCTCTTCTGACTGATCTTCGTTGCGAATTCGCAGCGTAACTGTCTTGGTCGCGGCGTCATAATTCGGCAGCGACTGCAACGCGATCCGTTCGCGATTACCCGAAGGACGCATTAACTGCTGTAGTTCCCGGCGCAATCCGGTCATCCGGTTATCGATGACCTCATCGGTATCAACCTGCAACAGGAGGTATGATCCGCCCTGCAGGTCGAGACCCAGATTGATCTGGCTTTTCGGCATCACGCTGGGAAGACCCGCCAGCTGTTCTTTGGCGAAGAAATTCGGGATCGTGAATAAAACCCCGAACAAAACCAGGCTGATAATGCTCGCGGTTTGCCATTTGTTGAACTGAAGCATAGGCTCCTACGCCGGTCACAGGCGGCGCAATATACGCACCACCATCAGCGTTCCTTTTTACTGATCGTTAGCGGCAGGCTCGGATTTGGATAAAACATTTGAAAGAGTTGACTTGGCGACCTTAACTGCGACGTCCTCGGCAATTTCGACCATCACCTCGTCGCCGTCCAAAACCTTCGTCACCTTGCCATGAATGCCCCCTGCCGTGACGACCTTGTCACCGCGGCGAACATTCCCCACCATTTCCATATGCTTTTTGCGCGCCTGTTGCTGCGGGCGGATCAGCAAAAAGTAAAAGATGACCATTATGAAAATAAGCGGCGCAAGCTGCACAAATGCATTCGGTGCAGCAGGTGCAGCGGCCTGGGCGAAAGCGGGGCTTATGAACATCGCTAAGGGTTTCTCCTTAAACATGGCCCAGATAGCGATCCGCCTGAGTAAAAGGCGGTGCGTCCGGACGACTAAAACTTCAGACGACTAAAACTTCAAAACGACCTTGCTGTCAGATGGTCACTGCCCCTGAGCCCTGCAAGGTGGCAAAGGCCAGCACATTGAACCGCGCGGAATATAACGACGCTTGGATGAGTTGCAACGCGATTTGCAAGTTCCAAGTCGCCAAGCGGTTGATTTTTTTGGTAAAGGGCTGCGCTGGCAGGAAAAACCCCTGTTTTGGCCAGCGGCGGGGTGCTCTTTTTACTATCAGATAACCGCCAGAATGGCCCTTCCATGCCGCTGATGACGTCGCGGCGGGTCTGACTTAATTCCAATGTGTCGATACCTGCCCGGCAAGGGCCGAAAGGTTTTTCCCGAAGGGTTTTTCCCGAAGGGGTTTCGCCAGAAGGTTTTTAGCAGAAGGTTTAACTCAACCGGGACGAAACTGTCCGGGAAATGTCGATGACGGATTAACCGGCATCGACGGTCATCGCCTGCTCCATCGCGATAAGCGCGCGTTTGCGTTCTGAGCCCCAGCGATAATTATGGACGACGCCGGACGCGCGCAGCACCCGGTGGCAGGGGATCAACAAGGAGATGGAATTGGCCCCAACCGCTGAGCCTACCGCGCGCGACGCCTTTGGTTTGCCAATGGCACGTGCCAGCGCGCCATAACTTGTAAAACGGCCCATGGGGATCGTTAAAAGAGCTTCCCAGACCTTCAACTGGAAATTGGTACCCTGAACGTGGAGCGCGACCGGATTGCCATGATGATTGCCACGGGCAAAAGCAAAGGCGCGCGCGGCCAGGGGCGCAATGAACGTCGGATCTGCGTGGAAGGTCGCGGCGGGCCAATCGGCACGCATTTCCTCCATGGAGCGCTGGAAGCCGTCTTCGTCTGGAAAACTCAACCAGCAGATGCCTTTATCGGTCGCACCGATGAGCACATCACCAAACGGGCCCGGTGCAATGGCATGACGGATCGTCTCGCCGGAACCTTTTCGTCGATAGGTGCCCGGTGTCATGGCCTCCGCCACCACAAAGAGATCATGCAATCTCGACGGCCCCGAAAGACCGGCAGCTAACGCCGCGTCTAAAACTGCGCCGCCATCCTGCATGACACGCCTGGCATCGGCGGCGGCCAGAAATTGCAGGAACCGCTTTGGCGACAGGCCGGCACCAGCTTTAAAGACACGCTGAAAGTGAGCCGGGCTTAAGCCCACTTCGGCCGCCACATCTTCAAGGCTCGGCTGCGCTTCGCGATTCGCCACCAGAAATTCTATCGCCCTGGCAACAGGCGCATACGCGTTGAGCCGGTCATCGCCAGCACGAATGGGCGGTGCAGCTAGCGTTGTTGCAGGTGGCTTCGTACTTATTGGGTCTGCTGACACGGCCAGTCCTTCAGGGGGTCCTCTTAGATCTCATAATCGTTGGATCGGTTCATACACGGGACCTTTTGGACATTTTTAAAGGTGTATGCCACCCGGATCCTGCGATTGATCCCAACGGCCCGCGCACCATGATTAACAACACGGCGCGCATTTTATCTCGCCGGTTTTACACAGCCTTAACCATACTTGGGTGTTAATAGCCCTATCAGTAACTCAGATTTCACGAGGACTCTTATGGAAGACCTCAGCTACATTGTTGGTCTCGGCTTTTCAGGTGCCGACATTCCGCGCGCACTCATTATCACATTTTTCATGGCAATGCTTTTCGCCCCGCAGCATTCCATGTGGAAATTAGGCTTCGCCGCCCTCGCAATCGACAAGATTATATGGCCACTGATTTCCCTGGCGGCAGCAGGCAAGGGCACAGACGCGATTATGGGGTCTCTTGAGTCGCTCAGCGGGACGTTAGTGGATGACCTTGGGGTCTATCTGGTTCGATATTTCGGCCTGACCGTTCTGATTGGCGTGTTCACAAGCATGTTCGCCCGCCTTACCGGATTCGGCCTGACCAAGCGCGCCGCCGCATAAACGCCGCTCGCGTAACCATGGTCCCTTGTTGACGACTTTATTCAAAGGCGGCAGGTGCCGCCTTTGGTGCGTCCTCGCCCGTCGCAACAATCTGTTCAATGCGCTCCTGGGCTGCCCGCAGTTTGGTTTCACAATGCGCGCGCAATGCAGCACCGCGTTCGTAGAGCTCAATCGATTTTTCCAATTCAACTCCGCCAGTTTCCAATTTCTGGATGATATCTTCCAACTCGGCCAGGGCGGTTTCGAACGACATCGCGGACAAGTCCGCCGATGGGCTTTTTGATGTTTCTTTTGCCATAGATGATTAATCCTTGAAGCCGGGTGCAGTCACAAATGGTGCCATTAGACTGCACCGAAGATTGCACCGGGATGGGCGCAGGATACCGGGTTCATTCTGCGGCCTGCGCCGTTGGTTGTGTTGCACCCATTTCCGCATGATCATAAACGCGCCACGACCAGTAATCATTTGCCCCATGGCGGCTTGACCGGTTCCATCCCACTTTTTTAAGTCGCCGATCAATCATCCAGTTCAAATATCCATGGGCACACAACATGACGTCGCCGTCCCGTGCGTGCTCAACCAGCCGGTCGACAAT
Source organism: Parvularculaceae bacterium (assembly GCA_004213235.1). Taxonomy (GTDB): domain Bacteria; phylum Pseudomonadota; class Alphaproteobacteria; order Caulobacterales; family Parvularculaceae; genus MED-G105. The sequence continues at coordinate 8,964 of SHAI01000040.1, read as the reverse complement.
CTCGGCAACGCGCCGCCAGGTGGCGAGGTGACTTTCAACGCCCGTCGGCGTGTACCCCCAAAACCAGAAAGAGCGCGAGATCACGCCCCAAGTGCCAGGGCGCAACCGCAATAGGGGCACCGGTGGCGGCGGCAAGGGTGCTTCGACAAAAATGACATCCGCGGGCACATGGCGGGTGCCGCCGGTAAGCTGTCTCGCCGTTTCGACCGAGCGGGGCAGGGTCGATGACAGTACCGTGTGCGCCTGACTGGCCAGGGCATAAAGCGCATCCGCCGGGGTTTGCCCCGGGACGAGCCCGCTGGCATCATATTTGGCCCACCATGCGCCATATTCCTTCGCGGTGATATGGATATCGCGCGAAAGATCCGGCTGCCCGTGCCTTACAGTTATAATTCGTCCGGTCATGACCCTGTCTACCATTCTTTGCGGAGTCTACCACTGTCTGCGGGTATGCATAGTCTGGAAAAAGGGATCATTCACGATATGCAATGCAAAAACGATGCGGCCCGCCGCCCAGACCTCTATCTCGTTTTTTTTCAGACCATTATCAAGGCGACCCTTTTCGAAAATCAGGTGAGCCAGGTCACAATAGCGTACCTGCGGCGGCGTACCTGCGGCGGCGTACCTGCAAAGGCGTTATTGGGGATGAATGCCGGCTAGTGTTCCAACATGGGCAGCAACACTCTCCGCAAGCGCATTGAGATCATAACCGCCTTCCAATAGTGACACGACGCGGCCATCGCATTTTGATGCAGCAACGGACATGATCTCGTCTGTTACCCAAACGAAATCATCTTCCACCAATTCCAGCCCGCCTAAGGGATCGGCACAATGGGCATCGAACCCGGCTGAAATCAGGATGATATCCGGATCAAACGCGTCGAGCGTTGGGAGCAATTGCTCCCCCCAGACTCGGCGAAACTGATCGCCATTCGCGCCAGTTGGTAATGGCGCGTTGGCAATGTTCCCAAAACCACCGCGATCCGTCTGCCTGCCGGTACCGGGATACTGCGGAAACTCGTGGGACGAGGCAAAAAAAGCGTTTTGATCGTCCCAGAAGATCGCCTCCGTGCCATTCCCATGGTGAACATCGAAATCGACCACGGCAATCCGTTCCGCCCCATGATTGGCCCGGGCGTGGAATGCAGCGACCGCGGCGGAATTGAAAATGCAAAACCCCATAGCCCGCTCGGCCTCTGCGTGGTGACCAGGCGGGCGTGCCAGCAAAAAAGCATTATCCGCCGCGCCAGCCATGACCGCGTCAACCGCCGCACACGCCCCGCCGGACGCTTTCAGGGTTGCCGTTAGGCTGGATGGTCCCAGCCAGGTATCAGGATCAAGCGGTGTCATGCCGGCGCTTGGAGCAGCCGCCTCAACCTCAGCAATAAAGTTTCCAGGGTGAGCGCGCGCTAACATTTCCCTGCTGGCCAGCGGTGGCCGACGCCTTTCTATGGTGGCCAAATCACCCTGCATCAATCGGGCCTGCGCCGCAGCGTATCGACCGGCACGTTCCGGGTGCCCGTCTGGCGTTTCATGGGCGGCAAAACTCTCGTCTTCAAAAATCAGCGTCGTCATCGGCGGTCCGTTCAAAAACTATGCTATTCGCCCTATCATCACGGCGCATCGCTCGCCATCCTCTGATAGGGTGCAAAATCGTGAAATAACGACCGGAGAGTTTCAACATGCTCAAAAAATACGCCCTGACTGCCGGTGCAGGTGTTGTTTTACTGGTCACCCTGATGACGTTACGAACATTTGGACTGGGTGCCCCGCCATCAGGTGAAGTAAAACCTCTGGCCCAGGTCGCCAGCGCCTATGACCGCACGGGTATCGCCGACCGGGTCTCGGCCGCCATCCAGATTCGCACCATTTCCCTGGCGCGGACAGCACCGACAAACGCCCCGGCCTTTGCGGCTTTTGCCGACTTGCTAGAAGCTTCCTACCCCGCCGCGCACGCAAAAATGCACCGCGAGCGTGTGAACCGTCATTCGCTCCTGTTTCGTTGGCAAGGCAGCGATCAAACCTTACCCCCTATCGGCTTTCTTGCGCACATGGATGTGGTGCCGGTCGAGCCGGGGACGGAAGACGAATGGGCCCATCACCCTTTTGGCGGGGTTATTGCCGATGGACGCGTCTACGGGCGCGGCGCTCTCGACAATAAGGGGCAGCTAATCGCCATTATGGAAGCTGTCGAGCGCCTTGCCGTAACCGGGTTTAAACCGGCAAGGGATGTCTATCTCTTTTTTGGACATGATGAAGAAATAGGCGGTCTTCGAGGCGCAAATGAAATCGCCAAACTCCTGAAATCCCGCGGCGTCAATTTGTCTTTTACCCTGGATGAAGGCTCCGGCGTGGTGGACGGCATCATCCCCGGCGCGCGCGGGCCGATCGCTCTTATTGCCACGGCAGAAAAGGGCTATGTCAATCTAAACATGACCGCACGCGCCGATGGCGGCCACTCCTCAACACCGGGGCGCGAAACCGCAGTGTCAAGAGCCGGGCGCGCAGTTGTCACCTTGATAGATAATCCGCACCCGGCAGAACTTGATGAAAACGTCATTGCATTCCTGCACGGCATTGCCCCTGCAATGCCCTTCCCCATGCGCTTTGCATTGGCCAATTTGTGGATCACAGGTCCCGCTGTATCGTCAATGCTCGTCAAATCTCCCGTTACCGCAGCTTCCTTGCGCACAACCACCGCGCCGACGATCATCAATGGTGGCGTTAAGGCAAATATTTTACCGCAAACCGCAAGTGCTGTGGTGAATTACCGCGTGCATCCCCGCGACACTGTCGAGGGTGTCAAAAGTCGCGCGGAAAAGCTGATCAATGACCCCTTTGTCACCGTCGATCTCACCACCGGCGCACCTGCGAGCCCGCAATCGTCCGTCACATCAGATGGATACAGGGCAATCGTTACAACAACAGCAGATATCTATGGTGGCATCGCCAGCGCCCCCTCCCTCACCCTGCAGGGAACCGACACGAAACACTTCGTATCAATAGCAAATGACAATTATCGCTTTACGCCATTTATTTACCAGAAAGAAGATCTTGGACGAATTCATGGTACAGATGAATTCGTCGAGATCGATACATTGCTGCGCGCAGCCTCATGGTATGAGGCATTTATCCGCCGCACGGCAGGCCCCAGCCCGCGTGATGACTAAAGCGCAGCGATGTAGGGAAGCCCCCTTTTTCGGCCATCATCGTCCATCCCGTATCCTACGAGGAAGTCATCGGCACCGGTTTCGAAACCAATAAAATCTGCATCAATATCTTCACTTCGGCCCGTCGCTTTTCGTACCAGAACGCAAATCGCCGCTGAGCGCGCGCCTTTTTCCAAGGCCATGGCACGGGCAAAATGCAAACTACGACCCGTATCGAGAACATCATCAACAAGAAGAACATCGCGGCCGGTGATATCGAGCGAGAAATCCTTCAACAATTTCACAACACCGGACGACGAACGTGCGCCGCCATAACTGGCCAATTGGACGCAATCAATAAGCGGGTCCAGTCCGCGCGATGACATAGCCCGCAACAAGTCAGCGGCGAAGAACAACGCACCCGTCAGGATAGGCGCGACAATTAATTCATCAGGGTAGATATTAGCGAGCTCGTCCGCCATATGGCCGATGCGTGTACGAATTTCTTCTTCAGAGTATAATTTCTTCACGCGACAACCCGCTATTTATCATCAATTCATATTGGCGCGATCTGCTGCGGCGCGCAATCGGTCCGCTGGCGCGCATTATCATCACGTGCCCGAATAGGGGGCCTGGACAGGGACCTGAACTGAACGCTCAGCGCCATTTTATCAGCGCCATTGTAATCGTCTCCTTCAGGCGCGACATCTTCGAAATCAACATCGGCGATCTTTTTCATCGCCGCGTGAAAAACACGTCGTTGTTGTTGTCATCAAAATTGCCAATATGAGCCATCTTTGTCTGCCGTCCATGCCAGTGGGGATCGACGAGCTTTCATAAACTTGGTCATGTGAGGACGCACACCCCCTGGCTGATTTCAACGGAGCGAATTTTTCAACTGGTCCAGGGCCAGCGCAAACTAGCCCGCGCCATCCCCCGTTCACCCCACAACCCTGCAGTCCGCAAGGCAATGGCCTGCCGCCATGTCATGATCGGTTTTGCCATATGAGCGCGATATAAACACGACATAAACACTGGCCGTTTGCCGATACGGCGCTTGCGGCCTGCGCTCAAATCTCCATAAGTTCAACCTAACCTGTCCTTGTCTCAACATGGACGCGAACGCTACGGTTGCTTGTACATGATTGTCGGTTTCGAAAATATCGGGCTCGCCTACGAAGACGGTGCGGAAGTTCTGCGCAGCGTCAACTTTTCTTTGGACGAGGGGCAATTTCGATTCCTCACCGGGCCGTCCGGCTCCGGCAAAACGTCTCTTCTTAAATTAATTTACCTCGCACACAGACCAACGCGTGGCCGCCTCACACTGTTCAACAATAATGTAACAGAGGCAGCACGCGACGACCTGCCCGCCATGAGACGGCGCATAGGCGTGGTGTTTCAGGAATTCAGGCTCCTTGGCCATCTCACTGCTTATGAAAATGTCGCCCTGCCCATGCGCATTGCCGGGGTTGGCCAAAATCAATACCGGGAAGACGTCCGGGAACTTTTAAACTGGGTCGGATTGGGCGATCGCATGGACGCCTCGCCCCAAACCCTGTCTGGCGGCGAAAAACAGAGGGTCGCCCTGGCCCGCGCGCTCGTCTCGAAACCGGACCTGATTCTCGCGGATGAACCGACCGGCAATGTCGACCCGGCCATGGGCGAGAAAATTATGCGTTTGTTCATTGAGCTCAACCGGCTAGGCTCAACGGTGATCATCGCCACCCATGATCTCAACCTCGTTAAAGCATTAGGCAAACCCGTGATGCGCCTTGAAAACGGGGACCTGGTAGATTCCACAACGCCAGACCCTGCAGCCTGGAGGGCGAGCGGATGACACAAACGGAATTTGCCGATCAAACGACACCGCAAACCTTGCGGGCTGACGCAGCGCCCCTCGGACGAGCCCCCAATCCGCCTGCTGCAATCAACTCCGCCAGAAAAGGGCGTGCATGGTGGTCTGGCCAAACACCGATTCTGCCGGCCGCCGGCGCGACCGGCGCGCCAATGACCATCGTCATCGCCATCATTTCAGCGCTTGCCGCACTTTCACTGGCGGCTTTTGTGTTGATCGCGAGCGCATCAGCAAAATGGACAAGTGATCTCGCAGCTTCTATGACCGTTCAGATCAAGGGCGCAAGCCAGGAAGAGATTGCGGCCAACACCACCGCGGCGGTCAATGTTTTGGAGACGACCGCAGGTGTCACGGAGATCTCCGTGAAATCATCGTCACAGGCAGCCAAATTGCTTGAACCGTGGCTAGGTGCCAATGCAGACAGCTATCTCAGTGTTCCAGCGCTAATCGAAATGCGCGCTGCGCCGTCTGCTCGTGAAAATCTGGCCGCCCTGCGCACCCGCCTTTCTGCGATCGGGGATGGGGTGGTCCTGGATGACCATGGCGGATGGAACACGTCCCTCATTCGCGCGTCCCGGACAGGTCAGCTCCTGGCGTTCACCATATTTCTGCTGATTACCGGCGCAGCCTGCACCATCGCGGCTTTTGCCGCACGGGCAGGACTGGCGGCAAATGCGGACGTTGTCTCGCTTCTGCATTTAGTCGGCGCGACAGATGAATTCATCGCCAATGAAGTCCAGAGACGCTTCGTTCTGGTTGGGTTGAAAGGTGCCGGCCTGGGGTTGGCGCTGGCGCTTGTGATGCTTTTTCTCGCCAGCCTCTCCGCGCGTAGCTATGGCGCAGGCGCGTATTTCTTGCCCGTTCTTGATTTTGACATGTCGCTGATCGCGCCAATGGCGATGATGCCCGTGGCCATCAGCATTGCAACCGCAATGTCCGCGCGTTTCACCGTGCTGCGCACACTTCGCCTTAAAATATGACCCATTCCTAACCTGACAGGCTTGCAAGCGTCATGAAGCACGGCCCTGTTACTAGCCGGATCAGGTTTGCCGAGCTATGCTTGAATTTAACACTTCTTGGGAAGAATCAGTGGGAAACGACGGATCCAACTATTCATGTCGAGAAAAACTCTGAGTGGCTTCAAAGTCCTGGCGGCGTTTGCCTTTATCGTTCCTGTGGCAATCTGGGCGGCAGGTTTCGCGTGGTTCATCGCGGCCGCCAGTCATGTCCCAAAACATAATTATCAAGACGCGGACGCCGTCGTCGTCTTTACCGGCGATAAAGGACGCATCGTCTCCGGCATGGGCCTTCTGAACCAGGGGGTCGGCGCAAGATTACTTATTTCCGGCGTTAATCCGGACAGCCGGCAACAGCTGGTTGAATTCTGGAGCGGTGACGAATCACGGTTCGCATGTTGCGTTGATCTGGGGCTCCAGGCACCCTCAACGCGTGGCAATGCGTTGGAATTGCAGTCCTGGATTGCCGAACATGACTATAAACGCGTCATTCTCGTGACGTCGAACTACCATATGCCCCGCGCACGCCTTGAGGCGCAAAGACAAAGCGCACGGACACATATCATGGCCTACCCTGTGGCATCAGACGTTTTGCCCGCCAATCATGTTCCCATCACGATCTCTGGTTGGAAAACCATGGCGATTGAATACACCAAGTTCATTATCGCCTATTTTCGCAGACCTATTGCTTGAGCGCAGCGTAAAGTCGCACATCATTACTTCACAATGTGCCTGGAATGTTGCACCAATTCTCCTTGGTATCCCATTGGAGCAAACGCACGGCCATGGCGATGATCCGCGGCATCATATTCTTTAGCTACATGTTCACCATCACAATTGTGCTGGGCGCAGTGTTGTGGCCATTTTTGTTCGGCGGCGTTCGCGGTGCACGCGTGTCCGCGAAGATATGGTGCCATGCCCTTCTTTTCGGATTGAGATGGCTGACCGGCATTCGTACCAATATCGAAGGACGAGAAAACATTCCCCAGGGCGCAGCGCTGATCGCCGCCAACCATCAGTCCATGTGGGAAACACTTTTCCTGTTTCATCTCCTGCCCGCACCGGTATTCGTGCTGAAGCAGGAACTCATTCAGGTACCGATTATCGGGTCTTGGCTGCGATCTACCGGCGCAATTGAGATTGATCGATCCGCCGGGATACGCGCCATCCGCAAATTAAACGACGATGCCGCCGAGAGAATCAGACAGGGGGCGCAGGTTGTCATATTTCCTGAAGGCACACGCCGCCCGGTGGGATCTGAGACCTCGCTTCAGCCTGGCGTGGCCGCTATCTACAAATCAGCCGGGGCACCATGCACCCCTGCTGCGCACGATTCCGGGCGCCATTGGATTCACCCCGGCCCCGCGAAATCAAGCGGCGTCATCACCATACGGTTCCTGCCCGCAATTCCCACGGGATTGGATAAACGCAGCTTTTTAAGCAAGCTCGATATCGCAATCACCAACGCCCGGCCGGATCTATCGCACTCAACAAGCAAACAGGCAGCAGGCAAACAGGCAGCAGGCAAACCGGCGGCAAACGCGCAGTCGGCACCAATTCAGGCACAGGGCACGCGCGGCAATGCCATTACATCCACCGACACGACACATGAGCGCGTCGCGCAGGCACCCGAAACAAAAATGGGGACGACCTCGTGATTAGGCGCGAATCAAATCAGCACTCCGGGAAAGCGCCCTCTCGTGTCCTTTTGTTGGCACCCATTGGCCTGGCGGTCGTCATATTTGGCGCCTGGTATGCCGTCTGGTCAAAGGGCGTGGAAACCATTCGCACCTATGCGGACGAATTCCTTGCGGAGAGTTCGTCGCACAGCATTAATGCAGAATACGGAGCATATCATGCGCGCGGATTTCCATTTCTGATGCGCGGGGTATTTGAAGACTTGAACCTCTCCAACGACGAATTCAGTTATTCAACCGACGCCGTTATTGTCGACGCCCTGCCCTATGATTTGAACCGCATCATTTTTTCCGCACAAAAAGAACAGCATTTAAACGTGCGCGGCATGGATTTCGTCCTACGGGCGCCAGATAGCAGATTAAGCGTCGAGCGCCACGATCAGCGCGGATGGATGGTAAAAACCAGCAATGGCGAGGTACCCGTTGAATTCACAAACAGCCAATCCTCGGTAACTGCCGCGCGCCTGTTGATAAATGTCGCCCCGGCTGAAGATTCCGCTGACCCGGAACTGGCAGACAAAATCGATATATCCCTTACCGCGTCAGAACTTGCCGCAATACTCAGCGACAGATCCGGAACGCTGGATACGCTGGGTGCATCTGTAACCCTGACTCATGATCCGGCTGGTTTAAACCAGAGAATTGACGGTAGACCGGATTGGCAATCACTGAATGCTGCAGCAGAAATTCATGGAATTGAGCTTGCTACGGGCGGTTCCCGCCTTGCAATGAATGGCGTTTTGCGCATTGACCGCACCGGTCGCCTGGCGGGGCGACTTTCCACCGAACTCACCAACCCGTCGGATCTGCTTGACTTTCTGGAAGACATCGGCGCGGTCAAGCCTCGGCTCAGGAGCACACTTGATGGTGCGATGACGCTCGCCGCCATCGCCGGTGGCGGCGTTATCCGGACAAAGGTTGAGTTTAAGGACGGCGATGCGCGCATTTTCGGGATTCGCGTGGCCGCCGCACCGCGAATCTAGCGCCGCAAACCAAAAAGGCACTCTGGAACATCATAAAAAGGCCCAGCTAAATCAGGTAATTTGAAAGAGCTCAACCAGAACGCGAATTGATATCATTTTACCGTTAGCCACTCAGTGTGTTTAACGGTGTCTTCAAAAATCTTTTCAGGCGGATGCCCCATATAAAGCTCAGCATATTCCATGGGTTCCAAATTATATTTTTCGCGAAGTCTCTTTATTAAAGAACAAACCTCGAGACCTATTTCAGCGTAACTACGTTGGCGT
>SHAI01000004.1 GCA_004213235.1 Parvularculaceae bacterium | reverse complement strand
ATCATGGCAAGACGTCGCTGCTTGATGCTCTGCGTACAACTAATGTTGTTTCCGGCGAAGCTGGCGGCATTACCCAACACATCGGTGCATATCAGATCGCGGTCGGCGATGATGAGAGAAAGGTCACTTTCCTCGACACCCCAGGCCACGCCGCCTTTACCCAAATGCGCGCACGCGGTGCCAATGTAACCGATATTGTAATCCTTGTTGTTGCGGCAGATGATTCAATCAAGCCGCAGACGGTGGAAGCGATTAGCCACGCCAAAGCCGCAGGCGCGCCGATCATTGTCGCGATTAACAAGATCGACAAACCGGAGGCCAATGCGGACAAGGTGCGTACGGACCTTCTGCAACATGAAATCCAGGTGGAAAGCCTCGGCGGGGATATTCAAGATGTTGAAGTCTCTGCGCTTAAAGGCACCAATCTGGACGGTCTGCTGGAGGCTATCCTGCTGCAGTCGGAATTGCTTGAACTAAAAGCAAACCCGGACCGGGCGGCGGAAGGTTCCGTTGTGGAAGCACGCCTCGATAAAGGTCGCGGCGCGGTATCCACCCTGCTGGTTGAACGCGGCACCCTGAAACGCGGCGATATCCTGGTCGTCGGATCTGAATGGGGTAAGGTTCGCGCCTTGAGCGATGATCAAGGTGCCCAGATAACACAAGCTGGCCCGGCTTTCCCTGTTGAAATTCTTGGCCTTAATGGCGTGCCGGAACCCGGCGACAGATTTGCGGTTGTTGATACAGAAGCGCGCGCGCGCGAAGTTTCTGAATTCCGGAGCCGGAAACGCCGCGAACATGCAAACGCCAAATCGTCCGGCACATCGCTGGAACAGATGATGGCGCAACTTCAGGATGCGGAGTTTAAAGAACTTCCCATCGTATTGAAGGGCGATGTTCAAGGCTCCGTTGAGGCCATTGTTGGCGCGCTGGAAAAACTCGCAAATGACGAAGTGCGCGTGCGTGTACTGCATACCGGCGTCGGCGGCGTGTCAGAAAGTGACGTCATCCTGGCCGGGGCGTCAAATGCGCCGGTCATCGGATTTAACGTCCGCGCGAACAAGCAGGCCCGTAATGAAGCCGAGAGCCAAGGGGTTGAGATCCGCTATTATTCGGTAATCTATGACCTCATTGACGACATTAAGGGCACCCTGTCGGGGATGCTTGATCCGGAGTTGCACGAAACCTTCCTCGGCAATGCGGAGATCCTGGAAGTGTTCAACATTACCAAGATCGGCAAGGTTGCCGGCTGTCGTGTCACCGAAGGGCAGGTCAAACGCGGGGCCAAAGTGCGCCTGATCCGCGACGACACCGTGATCCATGAAGGCGAGCTGTCCCAGCTCAAGCGCTTCAAGGATGACGTCAATGAGGTGACGGGAGGCCAGGAATGCGGCATGAGCTTCGCCAATTATGACGACTTGAAAACGGGCGACGTCATCGAATGCTTCACCGTGGAGAAGGTGACGCGGTCCCTCTAGACCGCGTCCCACAGCGCCTGGCCGATGTTCGCCGGGCCGATATTCGTCCCGCCGGTATGCGCCCAGACGTCGCGAGACATTAAAAGCGATCCCCTCGCCAGGGTGCGTGAAATCGCGCGCCCGCCGATGGACGCGCCCACCTACGGACAGCCCAATACGAAAATGGATCGTCGTCTGATCTATGATTCCAACTCGACTAATCCCGAGTAGGCCTGGAGATCAGGGTGCGCCGCGTCAAGGTGCCGCAAGCTCAAACCGAAAAATGGCAATCTGACTGATCTTCCCTACGCGTACTGCTTGTAGATTTATAGGCTGGTAGAAAATACTCGTTGGGCACGTCATATGAAATTCGGATTTAAAGTTTCGGGCATTCGGAACGCGGAAGAGGCGCACGCCGCCATTGGCGCTGGCGCATTTGCCGTCGGCCTTGCTGCGCAAAATTCAAACCAATCGGACACCATTCCAGATTCTGACATAGCGCATATTTCCCAACAGGTGCGCGCCGTCCACGGCAATACGGTTTGGCGCGTCCTGCTGACCGGCGAGACCCATGGCGGGGCAATCGCGGATCATGTGCACCGCACCGGGGTAAATACGGTTCAAATTTGCAACGCCGTAAAGCCCCGTGACTGGACGATTATACGCGCAGTCCATCCCTCCGTCCGAATTATTCAAACCGTTCATGTTGCGAGCGAAAGCGCGATTGAAACGGCGCGCGAAGCTGACCAGTTCGCCGACATACTTCTTCTGGATTCCAGCAAGGCGTCGTCATACACCGGCACTTCATCTAGCCCGGAGGGAGCCAGCGACATGCAAGGCTGGTCAATCAGTAGACGTATTGTTGAGGCGACCCGCCATCCGGTACTCCTCGCCGGCGCGCTTACCGCATCCAATATTGACCAGGCGATTGCACACGTCCGGCCAGCCGGGGTGGACATATCTACTGGCCTGCGGGACCGTGATGCCGGAAACAGGCTGATCGTCGAAAACATTGCGGCCTTTGCGGCGGCAGTGTTCGAAACGCCCGCAATCCTGCGAAGCGGACATGCTGGCGCGTACGAGGATGGCAATAGAGCCACAATCTAAAGCGCATTGCGACCTGGCCGGCTCTGGTGCCCCATCTGCCGAAATCCATAACGGACCGGATAGGCCGCCAAATACGCTGCGCGCACAAATTCCGCCCCGAAAGACTGAACGCTGATTGATTGGCGCGGAAAAAAGTCTAAACCAGACTGATGCCCAGTCGTTTTACATCCAAACAAGGCCCGAGCCAGCGGCAGTTACGCGCCGGCGAGCTTTTGCGCCACGCCATCGTTGAAATCCTGCAGCGGGAGGATCTGCGCGAACCAGCGCTGCGAAACCTCTCGATCACCGTGAGCGAAGTGCGGGCCAGTCCCGACCTTAAACAGGCTAGCGTCTATTGTGCGCCTTTGGGCGGGGCGCTGACCGGAAATGACGGGACTGATGCCATAAAGGCGCTGAACCGGGCCGCAGGGGAAATTCGCCACCAGCTGGGACGCCGCATCGACTTAAAATTCACGCCAGCATTGAAATTTTTGTCAGACACGACTTTTGGCGAGGCGAAGAAAATCGATGATCTACTTGCCGACCCGAAAGTGCAGCGCGATTTGGACCAGGAATAAGAATAAAGGGCGTGCAGAATTTCCTCGGTATCCGTCATATATATCCATCACAGTATCAGTCCCTGAGATTTCGACAATCACCTGATCAAGGCCATTAGCTCTTGACCCCGGCGAACTTCCTTGGTTTATCCCCCGCTTGACGCACGCGAAAAATGCCTGTCCGAACCGGGCCCGTGCGATAGCGAAAGGCAACATAATGGGACGCAGACGCAAGAAGGGCCGTCCGGTCAATGGCTGGATCGTTCTCGATAAAGATTATGATTTCGGCTCAACAGAAGCCGTGTCGAAACTGAAATGGCTTTTCCAGGCACAAAAGGTCGGCCATGCCGGCACCCTTGATCCCCGCGCAACGGGTGTTCTACCGATCGCGTTCGGTGAAGCGACGAAAACTGTGCCCTATGTTACCGACGCGGAGAAAACATATCGCTTCACGGCAAAATGGGGTGAAGCAACGCTGACGGATGATACCGAGAGCGAGGTAATCGCCACGTCGGATACGCGCCCGCGCATTGACGCTATCGAATCGGTCTTACCGCAATTCACCGGTGATATTGAGCAAACGCCGCCGCAATTTTCAGCCATTAAAGTAAATGGCGCGCGGGCCTACGACATTGCCCGCGATGGCGAAAAAGTGGACCTGCCCGCGCGGACAATTTCCGTTCATGAACTGCGCATTGTCGACATGCCAGATGCCGATCATACTGTTTTTGAGGCCGTCACCGGGAAGGGCGCTTATGTGCGTGCCCTCGTGCGCGATATCGCCCGTGCACTGGGCACGGAAGGGCACGTGGTTGAGCTGCGCCGAACCGCCGTTGGTCCCTTTTCAGTGGACGAAGGCGTGCGCATATCTGACCTGGAGGCAATTGCTTCGCCAGAGGAACGAGATCAGGCGCTGCTGCCATTGGAAGCAGGCTTGCTTAGCCTGCCGCAAGCGCCGATTGGTGGACCGGAAGCGGCAAAGCTTCGACGGGGCCAACATGCGGTTTTATCGCCGGCCGTTGCCCGCGGCGTGCGGAGCGGCGACGCGGATCTCGGGGATATTGTCCTGGCGATCGCCAGTAACGAGCCGGTCGCGCTATGTGAGCTAGATGGCCTGAAACTAAAGCCCACGCGGGTGTTCAATCTCGGTAATGGGTCAAGCGATCAGGGTTGATGGCGGCGGTCATGGTAAACACCATATTAGCCAACAGCATGAAAATGTTCAGTTTTTGTCGATTTTTGGGTGCCAGATTTGTCATTGGCGGAGCACACCCCCTCCCTGCGCCGCCAACCTGAACTGTGAATGGATCCTAATCCATTTAAGAGACCGCCGCCGGTGCGCGCCCCCCTCCCCGACTCGCGGCGGTCTCCCCTTTTCTTAACCCAACCAGTGCTTGCGGGCCTCCCGAAAGGCCAAAGACGCGATCCTTAAGTTTGGGAAGTTTACAATTATGGCTGGATGCCAGTACCGCGTGGGCCTCAGTACCGCGTGGGCCTCAGTACCGGGTGGGCCTCAGTACCGCGCGGGCATCTGGGCGTTCTCATCCACATCTGACGACCTTTTATCCGGGCACGCGGAAACGGCCAGATCGTAAAATGAGACCGTTCGGCGCACACAACACCACACGCACACCGGGCTCGTTCGGCAACGTTCCCTAACCGCTTGCGTCCTTTGATATTTTCCCCTACACCCCGCGCTTTATGACCTTGCTGGACGGCACCCCGGCATGGCCTTCAGCAATGGTGCCGCGGAGAAACGATATGTCCATTACGCCAGAGCGTAAGTCACAGCTCATCAAAGAATACGCAACCCAAGCCGGAGACACCGGATCACCGGAAGTCCAGGTCGCTATACTTTCAGAGCGCATCGCAAATCTTACGGAACATTTTAAGGGCCATAAGAAAGACAATCACTCCCGTCGCGGCCTTTTGAAAATGGTTTCGCAGCGCCGACGCCTCCTCGACTATGTCAAGGGTAAGGACGAACCACGCTACAAGTCGCTGATCGAGCGCCTTGGCCTGCGCCGGTAATCTGCGACACCATATAACAAACTCAGCCGTAAGCCCGGGGCTTGCGGTTTTCACACACATTGGCGCGCCGTGCGAAATCGGCCGCCCGGGTGGTCATTCCCTTAGGGGAAACGCCCTGAAGTGATAACGCAGGAAAGAATCTATGGATCTCAACGGTCACTCCGCAATCATTACTGGCGGTGCCTCCGGGCTTGGCGGTGCCACGGCTGAGGCGCTTGCTGCAGCGGGCGCGAAGGTCGCTCTCTGGGACCTGAATGCTGAAAAAGGCGAGGCTCTTGCCGCAAAGCTAGGCGGTGTCTTTTGCGAGACCAATGTCGCCTCTGAGGAGAGCGTGGCAGCTGCGATTGGCAAGTCGATCGAGGCGATCGGCACACCTCGTGTCCTGGTCAATTGCGCAGGCATCGCAACAGGCGAGAAGACCATCGGCAAGAACGGCCCCCACATTTTGGATAATTACAAGCGCGTCCTCGATATCAATCTGACGGGCACGTTCAACTGTATCCGGCTCGTCGCCGCAGAGATCGAAAAACTCGACCCGTTAGAAGATGGCGAACGCGGCGTGATCATCAACACAGCCTCTGTCGCGGCATTTGAAGGTCAAATCGGGCAGGCAGCCTATTCCGCGTCCAAAGGCGGCGTGGTCGGCATGACCCTGCCAATTGCACGTGATCTGATGAATATGGGCATCCGTGTTAACACAATCGCGCCAGGTATTTTCTGGACGCCAATGATGGCGGGCATGGACCAGAAAGTTCAGGACGCGCTCGCCGCCATGGTCCCGTTTCCCAAGCGCCTCGGGAAACCAGAAGAATACGCATCACTCGCGATGGAGATCTGTCGCAATGTCATGATCAACGGCACCGTCATCAGGCTTGATGGTGCCATAAGAATGCAGCCTCGATAGGCTTCATGAAAGAGCGCCGCGCGGGAGGGTCCCGGGCGGCGTTTTCATATCGACGGACACGAAAATCAATTCGCACCGTCTCGCATCGATGCAATCCGTGCACGATGCATACGTAGGAAAGAGAAATAACGTATGTTCACAATCACAAAGAAATCCATCGAATGGGGTGGTCGCACTTTAACCCTCGAAACCGGGCGCGTCGCGCGCCAGGCAGATGGGGCAGTTATCGCAACATATGGCGACACAACTGTTCTCGCGACCGTGGTCGGACAAAAAGAACCGAACCCGGCGTTCGATTTCTTCCCGCTCACCGTGCACTATCAGGAGAAATTTTACGCATCAGGACGTATCCCTGGCGGCTTCTTCAAACGTGAAGGCCGACCAACGGAAAAAGAAACCCTGACCTCCCGCCTGATTGACCGTCCGATCCGGCCACTTTTCGCACCCGGCTTCAAAAACGAAGTCCAGGTGATTGCAACGGTCCTCTCCCACGATCTGGAGAATGATCCGGACATTGTTGCGATGATTGCAACGTCGGCGGCGTTGACCATTTCCGGTATTCCATTCCTCGGCCCGATTGGTGCGGCCCGGGTTGGCTATATCAATGGCGATTATGTTTTGAACCCGCCGCTTGATGAAATGCCGGATACCGATCTTGATCTCATCATGGCCGGAACCAATGACGCGGTCATGATGGTGGAATCAGAAGCAAAAGAACTGTCCGAAGATGTCATGCTCGGCGCAGTTATGTTCGGCCATAATGCCGCTAAGGAAGCAATCGATCTCATCATCGATTTCGCTGAAGAATCCGCCAAGGAACCATGGTCCTTTACAGCCCCAGACCATGGCGAATGGCCAGAGAAAATCCGTAGTTTGATCGAGGATGATTTGCGCGCCGCGTATCGCGAAACGGTCAAGCAAGTCCGCCAGGAAAAGATTGCGGAAGCAAAAGCCAAAGCGGTTGCGGCCTTTGTCGACGACGAAGACGACGCAAAACTTTCCAAGAACAAGCTTGGCGGCATGTTCAAGGAGATTGAAGCGGATATCGTCCGTAATGGCATTCTCGATACGGGTTCCCGGATCGACGGACGTGACACCAAAACCGTTCGTCCAATCGTTGCTGAAGCTGGCCCATTGCCGCGCACCCACGGTTCTGCGCTGTTTACGCGCGGGGAGACCCAGGCACTGGTCGTGGCAACCCTTGGCACCGGCGAAGACGAACAATTCATTGACGCGCTGGAAGGCACGTACAAAGAACAGTTCATGCTGCACTATAACTTCCCTCCATATTCGGTTGGGGAAACGGGGCGCATGGGCGGCGCTGGCCGTCGTGAAATTGGTCACGGCAAACTGGCCTGGCGGGCGCTCAAAGCGGTATTGCCGACCCAGGACGAGTTTCCCTATGTGATCCGACTTGTGTCGGAGATCACGGAATCAAATGGCTCCTCGTCAATGGCAACCGTATGCGGATCTTCCCTCGCCATGATGGATGCCGGCGTACCGGTGAAACGCCCGGTCGCAGGTATTGCTATGGGCCTCATCTTGGAAGGTGAGCGTTTCGCTGTCCTGTCAGATATTCTGGGTGATGAAGATCATCTCGGCGATATGGACTTTAAGGTCGCCGGCTCCGAGGCAGGGGTTACCTCGCTGCAAATGGACATCAAGATTGCCGGCATCACCAAAGAGATCATGGAACAGGCTCTCGCCCAAGCCAAGGATGGGCGCATGCACATCCTCGGTGAAATGGCAAAGTCACTCGACACGGCACGTTCAGACCTCGGCGAGCATGCGCCGCGCATTGAAACGATGACAATCCCGAAAGACAAAATTCGCGACGTTATCGGTTCCGGCGGCAAAGTGATCCGCGAGATCGTTGAGCAGACCGGTGCCAAGATTAACATTGATGATGAAGGTCTGATCAAGATTGCTTCGAGCAGCAAGGACGAGATCGACGCCGCTTATAAGTGGATCCACTCGATCGTTGCGGAGCCGGAAGTTGGCGAAATCTACAAAGGCAAAGTCGTCAAGGTTATGGATTTCGGCGCTTTTGTGAACTTCTTCGGTGCCCGCGACGGCCTCGTCCACATTTCACAATTAGCACCGGGTCGACCGGAGAAAACGTCGGATATCGTGTCAGAAGGCCAGGAAGTGTTCGTTAAACTGCTCGGCTTTGACGACCGCGGCAAAGTTCGGCTTTCCATGAAAATCATCGACCAGGAAACCGGCAAAGAGATTGAAAAAGACGGAGAATAATCTCCTCGTTATTTATTCATGATCTGACGAGTACCCCGCGCCTCGGCGCGGGGTTTTTTTCTGACCAAAATTTGTTTGCCTGGAAAAAGGCTTGCCGCGCCAGATCGTCTAAATAACTCCAGCGAAAAAACGCTCGAACGTCAAAATACATCCAAGGGGCCCATTAGCTGAGCGTTGATCCGCGTCGGGCTTGATAATGTTCTTGAAACAGCGGCGAACCCGTGGATTAAGATAAGGCTGACCTGGGAAAAATCTGCCGTCTTGCTGATTTCGATAGAGGCCTGTTGGGCATGTCCGACGAAGAAACTAATGTGCGCTACCAAGCCGGCATGGCGGAGGCAACTGCGTCGTTCACTGCTGCGCAGACATATGGGCCGTGCCAAACGCTTGCGGATTTCCAATCGATTTTCCAGGAAATATTACTAAGTTTAGCATCCACCAGGTCCAACATTGTCGCCCTCGCCTCTATCGAGCGGCTAAGGGCGGCAAATGCAATCGCCCAGCTATCTGCGCAAAACCCGCTGAAGTCGGGACTGTCGATGGATGACTTAATTTTGGGGAACAACGCAGCGCTCATGGTCATCGGCGCTGACGGAAAAATCTTATCTCTCAGCGGCCGCGCACGTGATGTTCTGGACAGAGGGATCGGCTCGCCTGTGATGAGCGCCGGCGAGGTTGAACGCGCACGGGCAAGCTTGGCGATGGGCCAAAGCGCCATTGCGAATATTCCCGATGCAGATGGCAGACCACACATAGCCGAGCTTGGCTCCGCGACTGGCAGTCTACCACGCACTGCGATTACCGCGCATCTAGGCAGGCTTCAATTATCGCCCTCATTACGGGCGAAGTTGGGGCAGCTATATGATTTGTCCCGCGCTGAACTCGATGTGATGGAGTTAACACTCAAACGCCACCAGATAACACGCATTGCCGAACGCCGGGCGCGGTCAATCGATACAATTCGCACACAGCACAATAAAATCATCCGGAAATTTTCCGCCGCATCAATCATGGACGCAGCCATGTCAATTGCGGAAGCGACGCCGCGTACCAATATCCCCGTCGCCTCACTGCATGACATTCGCCCGATAGCAAACGCGGAATATGCAGCGCGATATGTCACCCTGAAAAGGGGGGGCGTTGAAACGACCTACTTCAAAGCCGGGCCAGCTAACGCGACAGCCCTGTTTTACGTCCATCCTGTTGAGTTTCCGGCACCACCATCTGAGAATTTTGTTCGTGCAGCAATTCGCCGGGGCTTGCGCGTTATTGCGCCGATGCGCGGTGCGGTCACGGGCGCGGCATGTCGTTACGAGACGACAGCCGATGAAGCCCAAGAGCTGAATGAGCTTGCGCGGCAATTGGGGGTGGATAACGGTATATTGGTGGCCGCGGGGTCAGGCGCGGGCCTTGCCGACACAATGTTCAAAATGGCCAATCCTTTCGCAGCACGCGCGACGATCGCAAACGCCGCAGCGAAAAGCAGTATGATGTCAGGCATGAAAGTGCTGAGCCAATCCCCGCCCCATGCGACGCAGAGCCCACTTGGCATCAGCTCGCTGAAGCTTTGGCTGTGCGCAAGCACAACGAGCCAAGTATATCAGGGCTTATGGGACACCGGCAAAACACAAGGCGGCCTACACAACGATGCCCACACCGCCACGAAGTTTGCGATTGCAACCATTTTGAATGCGGATGATTTCTCGCTTGACGCTCAGATTGCAAGAGATGCCCGGCATCCGTCAGCATCCGAACTGCCATTCATTGACAAGAACGGCACTGCGCTCTCGCAGATACATACAATTTTTCGCCCGGCCACGTTATTCGACGCACCGGGCGATTTGATCGGTGAAATTTCGACCAGATTATCGCGTTAGCCTAATCAACCATAGCCTCTTCGTCGGGCATGCCGACAATGTGGAAACCGGCATCCACATGAAGAACCTCACCCGTACACGACGCACCAAGATCAGATAAGAGGTACAAGGCTGCCCCGGCGACGCCTTTGGGATCCGTATCCTGGCGCAAGGGCGATGCATTGCGGTTGAATGAGAACATGTGCCGTCCGGAAGAAATACCCGCAGCGGCAAGGGTCTTAATCGGCCCTGCTGAAATCGCATTCACGCGCAGCCCCGCCGGCCCAAGGTCTCGCGCAATATATCGCGTTGACGCCTCAAGCGCCGCTTTGGCAACGCCCATAACATTATAATTGGGAATTGTCCGCTCACTGCCGAGATAGGTCAATGTGACCATTGAACCACCTTCACTCATAAGTTTGGACGCACGATTGGCGGCGTCAACAAACGAGAAAGCCGAGATATCCATTGTGTCTTTAAAGTTCTGACGGGTTGTTCCTTCAACGAAGGACCCTTCCAGCTCGGTCCGGTCGGTAAACGCGATCGAGTGAACGAGGAAATCGAGAGAGCCCCATTTCTCGGCGATAGTCGCAAACGCCCCGTCCATTTGCGTATCCTGCGTCACATCGCATTCCAGGATCAAAGGGGCGTCAACGCTTTCAGCAAGCGGACGCACCCGTCGCTCCATCGACTCGTTGAGATAGGTAAACGCCAGCTCTGCCCCTTGGGCGCGTAGCTGTTGGGCGATTGACCAAGCGATGGAGTTCTTGTTCGCGACCCCCATGATCAGGCCGCGCTTTCCAGCCATCAAATCGCCCTTTGGAAAATCAGACATTTTTTTCGCCTTTCTTGTTTAAGACGGCGCAGGCGGATCAATTACTATCCACTTGCCGGCAGCCGATCGATGAACACCATCATCAGAAAAAAATATGCGGCCCAAATCCCCGCATAAACAGCCATTCGCGACTGGAAGGATAAATTTTGCAACCCTTTCAGGACATAGGCAAACCACCAGGTCCCGAGAGTGGCAACAATTGCGGAGGAAATTATTCCGCCAATGGGGCCGCCGAGGTCCATGGGTTCTAGACGTCCGCGCGCGAAACGATGAGGCACCCATTTGTGCCACCAAAGCCGAAGGAGTTGGTCAAGAAGCAGTCAATCTTCGCATCATCTATACGTTTACGGATAATCGGAAGCCCTTCGAACGCCGGATCCAGCTCTTCGATATGGGCACTTTCACATAAGAACCGGTCGCGCATCATAATCAGACCATAGACCAGCTCTTGCGCGCCGACTGCGCCCAGTGAATGGCCGGTAAGTGATTTTGTCGACGAAAACGGTGGTAGGTCCGATCCGAAAGCATCGCGCAATGCGGCAGTTTCCTTCGCATCGCCGATCGGCGTCGATGTGCCATGAGTGTTGATATAATCAATCGTCTGGCCACGGGTTTGCTGCAATGCCATGGTCATGCACCGCACCGCCCCTTCACCATTCAGCTGAACCATATCATCGCCGTCAGAATTGGCGGCATAACCGACAATCTCGCCGAGGATATTTGCGCCGCGTGCCTTGGCGCGCTCCCATTCTTCCAGAACAACAACGCCGGCACCGCCAGCAATGACAAACCCATCGCGGTTCTTGTCATAGGCACGGCTCGCCGTCGCCGGAGTATCATTAAAGTTCGTTGCCATAGCGCCCATGGCATCGAACAGGTTCGCCATGCTCCAGTGGAGTTCCTCGCCACCGCCCGCGAAAACAACATCCTGTTTGCCCCACATAATCTGTTCCGCTGCCGCACCGATACAGTGCACAGACGTCGCGCATGCAGACGAAATGGAATAGTTTACGCCTTTGATCTTGAACAGCGTCGCAAGGTTCGCAGAATTGGTCGACGACATCGCCTTGGGGACGACTGTTGGGCCGATTTTCTTCGTAGAACCGGTATCTCTGGTCTTGTCCGCAGCTTCGATAATGTCGCGCGTCGAAGGCCCCCCAGACCCCATGACAATGCCGGTCATGGGATGGCTGACCTCATCCGGCGCAAGGCCGGACATTTCCACCGCTTCTTGCATGGCAAGATAGTTCCAGCTCGCGCCTTCCGCCATAAATCGGCGGGTACGTCGGTCCAATACAGCGGTTACGTCGACTTTCGGCCGCGCTTCGACCTGACACTTAAAGCCGCGCTCTGCGAACATTTGCGAATGCGTGATGCCCGAACGCGCCTCGCGAAGAGACTGTGTTACCTCTGCGAGATTATCGCCAATCGACGAAACAACACCCATACCCGTAATCGCAACACGGCGCATTTTATACCTCACTTATTCTACTTGCTTGCCGCCACAATTCCTGGGCGGCCACACGGCACAATAACGATAAATCAGCTCATCCCGGCGGCGAGCTGCTCGTCAGAAAACAGCCCAACGCGCAGATCTTTGGTTTGGTAGATTTCGCGATCATCCGCATAAAGCTTACCATCACCGATACCGAGGACCATCGGCCTTGCCATCACGCGACGCATGTCGATTTCGTATCTGACACGGGAGACGGTCGGGGTAACCTGACCGGAGAATTTGACTTCTTTCGCACCTAGGGCGCGACCACGCCCTGGAAGATCCGACCAGGTCAAAAAGAACCCGATCAGTTGCCACAGGGCGTCAACGCCAAGACTGCCGGGCATAACGGGATCACCTGGAAAATGACATTCAAAAAACCACATGTCCGGGTGGATATCGAGCTCAGCAATGACTTTGCCCTTGCCGTAGGCACCCCCGTCATTGTTGATTTCGACTATACGGTCGAACATCAACATGGGCGGTACGGGTAATTGAGCAGAACCTGGTCCGCGCAAGCCGTGATACCCGCATTCAAGGAGTTCTTCGCGGTTATAAGTTGAATTTCCTGGCATATGTGTCCTGGCCATGTGTTTGCGTTAAGCGTCACAGCCGCAGCGCAACAAGACTACGCTGCGAACCATGGGCGCTCGGTCAATAAGGCGCTTCGTCAATAAGGCGCTTCGTCGATAAGACATGCACATTCAAAAAAACGCACACGCCCCAAAACTTGTAAATGCTATCCCCCAGCGTCCACGTGAATGCCGGCGCAGCAGGTTTACCGTGTTGGTAAAGTGGCCAGGGCCCGCGGTCAATCGAAAGCGCGTCTTGATCTGCTACTTGCCAGGGTTTGCGATCAATCCGCTTGCACTGCCCGTGCGTTTGGCAATGCCGGATTTAAGTCCGCGCGCGCGCCCCAAAGAGATGAAGCAGGCGCCCATCCCCGGGCCGCGCCCGCTTTTACCAATGCCCAGGCACCGCGTTCATCGACCTTCAATTTGAGAAGCTTCGCCATCACGCCAGCCTCAAGTTCACCGCGCAGCATCGACGTTTCCCGACGTTGCGCACGCAAACTCGTTGGCTCGGTCAAAATAACATGGCTGCGCATTTTCAGTGTCGTATGAAATGCCCAGCATTCATCACCATCTGCATCACGAACTTTGCGCCAGTGATCGCGTGTTTCGGCAACAACCAGAACCGGGGTGCCAGCGCGCTGGAACACAAATTTGACCGGATGGGAAAGACTGGGCCCCAGTCGGCAATTTGTCCTTGCCCCTTTCACACTGACAAATCGCGGCACGGGCAACCCTGATGGGGTCTCACGTTGCGCAGCGTCCACCCCTTCCGCAGCCTCGGCTCCAGACATGGCCCCAAAAGCCGACGCCGCAAAAAAACCAGCTAAAAAAACTTTCCCCAGCATACATCTTCGCCTGAAAACACAATTTGGCGGGCATTATGCCCGCCCAACACCTGCAGAAGCCTTTTCTCTTTGACAAGGCGTGTTAACACCCGGTTAACCAGAACCCATCGGCGCGAAATTTTGTTTTGATGCCGTTTGAAAGATATGCAGCAAGGGCATTGGCGCGGTATGATCCGCCGGCCAGCGCCATTGAAAAGTTGCTGGAGAAAAATTTAAGGGAGAAACTACCATGTCTTCCACGAAGCCCCGCGTCGCCGTTACCCGTAAATTACCCGATGCCGTTGAAGAACGTCTGTCCTCCTTGTTTGAAACGACCCTTAACAGCGATGACACCCCCATGGGCCGGGATGCGCTCCTCGCCCTGACCCATGACCATGATGTCCTCGCTGCAACCTTAGGCGACCCGCTTGATGCAGAATTTTTTGCCGCTGCCGGCGATCGATTAAAACTTATCGCCAATTTCGGGGCCGGGATTGATCATATCGACATCGCCGCCGCGAGTGCGCACGGTATCACGGTGACGAATACCCCATCGGTGCTTGCCGAAGATGCGGCAGACATGGCCATGGCCTTGATTCTGGCCGTGCCGCGCCGTCTTGTTGAAGGCGTCCAGGCACTCAATGACGGCAGTTTTGAAGGTTGGTCGCCAACCTGGATGTTGGGGCGGCGGGTGCGCGGCAAGAAACTCGGTATTATCGGACTTGGCCGGGTCGGTCAGGCCGTGGCGCACCGGGCGCGCGCGTTCGGCCTGTCGATCCATTATCACAATCGCCATCGCATTAATCCACATGTGGAAGAAGCGCTGGAAGCGACCTTCTGGCCATCCCTCGACGACATGTTGCAACAAATGGACATTGTTTCCGTCAACTGTCCGCACACACCTGAAACATATCACCTGATATCCAGGGAACGACTGGAGCGATTGCCGCCGCACGCTTACATCGTCAATATTTCCCGCGGCGAAATCATTGATGAAGCGGCCCTTGCCGAAGCGATCTCAGATGGCCGGATTGCAGGCGCTGGACTTGATGTTTTTGAGCGCGACCAGCGTCCTAATGAAGGTCTGATCGCGGCGTCGAACGTCGTCCTGTTACCGCATATGGCTTCAGCAACAGTCGAAAGCCGGATTGAAATGGGCGCACGGGTATTGATCAATATCAAAATGTTCGCCGACGGTCATAAGCCGCCCGATCGGATCATCCCGAACCTTAACGCGTAAGCGTGCCACAGGCGGGGCAGGCCGGATCGCGCGGCAGTCTTATACGGCGGCTTTCCTGGCGCAGGCCATCATAGAGCAGGATCTCGCCGCGCAGGTCCGGTCCCGTACCGACAAGATATTTGACCGCCTCAAGGGCAGCCATCGCACCGACCACGCCAGCGACGGGGCCCAATACCCCCTCTTCGGCGCAAGTCAGTGTTTCTTCGCGTGGCGGGGGCTCCGGCACAAGGCAACGATAGCACGGAAAATCGCCCGCATAGGGCGCGAACAAACCAATCTGGCCATCGAACCGACCGATCGCCGCAGACAGAAGCGGCGTGCGCGCGCCAAGACAGGCCCGTCCGATTGCGTAACGCGCCTTGAAACTGTCAACGCCCTCAATCACCAGATCAAATGATGAAACCCCCACCGCAGCATCCATGTCTTCGCCGAGACGCTGGTGAAATTCCATTACCTCAATACCGGGATTAATCGCGCGCGCTGCCGCTGCAGCGGCAGCGACTTTTGACCGGCCAACATCCCCGGTCTGATAAATCACCTGGCGCTGGAGATTGGACAACTCTACCCGGTCGTCATCGGCAATCGCCAGTGTTCCGACCCCGGCAGCTGCCAGATATTGGATAATTGGCGCACCAAGCCCGCCAGCGCCAACCACCAGAACCCGCGATGCCAGCAATTTCTGCTGCCCCTGCGCCCCGACCTCGCGCAACAAAATATGCCGCAAATAACGGTCTGTCTCAGTTTGCGTCAGCATTGGTGGTGATCATGAAAGTCGGCCATCGCAAACAGATAAGCTCAAACCCCGGTAGAACCAAACCCGCCGTCACCGCGCGCTGTATCGTCCAGGGCCGCAACCTCTTCAAAGTGTGCCTGGTAAACCGGCGCAAAAACGAGCTGTGCGATGCGGTCCCCACGATTAATCGTCAACGGCTCCGCACCGTGATTGATCAAAATGACCTTCACTTCACCGCGATAGTCAGCGTCAATCGTGCCGGGTGTATTGAGGCACGTCACGCCTTTCTTCGCCGCCAGGCCCGAGCGCGGGCGCACCTGCACCTCCCAACCGGGCGGTAACGCAAACGCCAGGCCGGTTGGTACCATTTCGCGCTCACCTGGTGCCAGAACAAGCGGCGCATCACCGCTCACAGCGGCCCTGACATCACATCCAGCCGCCAATTCCGTCTCATAGGCCGGTAGATCCAGGCCGACGCCATTGGGGAGTCGTTTCACGCGCACAATTGGCGTATCATTGGTGGTCGGCATCTTGTCCTCCGCTGAACCGTCGCCTGCTTACTGGTCGCCGTCTGCTGTCTGGTGAACGTGGATATGGCCAGCGGATATGGATTGAAAGGGGTCGGGAAAAAGAAATAGGAATCGCAATGGGACGTCTGCTTTTCATAATTGGGTCACTTATGGCGATCGGGTCAGGGGTCGGGTTAGCGATCTGGCACACCGGAAACCTTGACCCGGTCGACGAGATCGAAATCGCCCGGAAGGAACATAACTTTCCATTCGAAAGCCAGACAATACCCGGTTCAGATGGCGTTGATCTTCATGTTGTTCTGGCTGGCCCCAAAGACGGCACGCCAGTTGTCCTTATCCATGGATTTCCGGAATTCTGGTTTTCCTGGCGACAACAAATCGTGGCGCTGGCGGAGGCCGGCTACCGCGTGGCGGCACCTGATCTGCGCGGCTATAATCGGTCCGACAAGCCCAAGGGACAGGCCAAATACACCTTGGCTGCCTACGCTGCGGACATTGTCGCATTGATCGATGCGCAAGGCTGGGCGCATGCCAATATTGCTGGCCACGACGTTGGGGCGGTGATCGCGTGGACCCTGATCTACGACCATCCAGAGCGCATCAATAAAGCCGTCGTTTTCAATGTTGCCCCGCTAGCCGCCCTTGCTGATGCGACTGCCGCGGGCGCAACAAGTGTCAGCTGGTACCGCGCCGCGTTCCGGATCCCGCTTCTACCGGAGTTGGCGTTACGGGCAGGCGGCTATCGGACCCTCGCGAACACCATGATGCGCGATGCCAAAGAGGGCGCGTTTTCCGAACGCGACATTCAAATCTACAAATCGAGCTGGGCGCGGGAAAACGCCATTTCCACAATGCTTGGCTTTTACCGTGCCGACGGACTGGATGGCGACTTCAATCGCTTTTTCGCCAAAGCGCCGGTGCCGAGCCTGTTTGTCGGGGTCGGCAAGGACCCCTACCTTCCTTTAGAGGCAACTGAGGCTGCACGAAAATATGTCGACCGCGTTGAGTTCTGGCCGGAGGTGAGCCATTGGATATTGCAGGAAGAACCAGCGCGCACCTCAGCCCTGATGATTGAGTATTTCGGAAATACGTCTGACTAGCGCCGTGAGATAAACCCATGCCTGAACTAGACTTACCCCATACAAGTTCAACACTGCCGCCCATAGCGAGCAATATCGTCGGGATGACGCATCAGGCGCTTCAACACGCCCTGGTGGATCGCGCGGGCGTTGAGCCGAAAAAAGCGCGCATGCGCGCCAGCCAAATCTGGCGCTGGGTTTATAATGTCGGTGTTACCGATTTCGACCGCATGACGGATATTGGCAAGGATCTGCGCGCGCGGCTGTCTGACGTATTTTTGATTGACCGACCACGGATTATTGAACGACAGGTTTCCGTCGACGGCACCAGAAAATATCTCCTCGGATTTGGCGCACAAAGCCCGGGGCCGGAAATCGAGGTTGAAGCTGTCTTCATCCCAGGCGTCGGGCGCGCAGGTGCCTTGTGTGTTTCCAGCCAGGTCGGCTGCACCCTGACCTGCACATTTTGCCATACCGGTACGCAAAAACTCGTCCGCAATCTGACCGCTGGTGAGATCGTGGCGCAGGTGCTTGCCGCCAAGGACGACATTGAGGAATGGCCAAGCGGAAAGGATGACCGAATCCTGTCGAATATCGTCTTCATGGGCATGGGCGAGCCCTTGTTCAATCTCGACAATGTGCGCGACGCGATCGGCATAATTTCCGATGGCGAAGGCATATCCATTTCGCGCCGGCGCATCACGGTGTCGACCTCCGGTGTGGTGCCGGAAATGAAACGCCTGGGCGAGGAAACTTCGGCCATGCTGGCAATATCTCTCCACGCGACCGATGACGGGTTGCGCGATGAGCTGGTCCCTATCAACAAAAAATATCCGATTTCGGAACTTTTGGAGGCCTGCCGAACCTATCCTGGGGTAGGAAATGCCCGCCGCATCACCTTTGAATATGTCATGCTGAAGGGTATCAATGATTCCGATGCTGAAGCCCGCGATCTCGTGCGATTATTGAAAAAGATCCCGGCAAAGATCAACCTCATTCCATTCAACCCCTGGCCTGGCAGTCCTTATGAGTGTTCCAGCTGGGAACGGATTGAAGCCTTTGCCGACATCGTCAATCGTGCTGGCTACGCCTCGCCAATAAGGACACCGCGTGGGCGAGATATCTTGGCTGCATGCGGACAGTTGAAATCAACAAGCGTCAAAGAACGCGCCAGCGCGCGGCGCAAGAGGGAACTTGCGCTAGAGCAAAACTGATAAGGTAAGATCATGAGCAACCGGGTAGTGCTGCTAGGCGCGGGGCACGCGCATTTGGAAGTATTGAGGCGTTTTGCCCGGCGTCCGGTCACTGGCACGGATCTAACCCTCGTGACGCCGCAGGCCCTCACCCCCTATACCGGCATGATCCCTGGCTTGATTGCCGGTCGGTTTCAGACCGGCGATGCTTTCATCGATGCGCACAAGCTTGCGCAAGCCGCAAAGGCAGAAACATACCTAACTCACGGGACAAAAATCGACGTTAGAAATCGGTCCGTTACCTGCGCCGATGGCAGCGTTCTCAACTATGATTATCTCTCGATCAATATTGGCGCCAGGACGGTCCCGCCATTTGATATTGATCCCGCCGGGCCCCGCGTTCTTGGCGTAAAGCCCGTTGAGCAACTACTCCAGACCCTGCGTGATGTGTTCGAACAAACCAAAACACCGCGTATCACACTGGCAGGCGGCGGGGCTGGCGGCATTGAAATTGCCGCAGCGCTTAGCGCACGCGGCGCGGCGGTCACCCTTGTTACCGGCGCGACGGGCCTGTTACCACGCGCACCGAAAAAGGCACGCAAACGGATCTTGAAACGGCTGCGCAAAGCACAGGTGACAGTCCATGAGAAAAAAAGTTTGATTGGTACCGAGCCGGAAAATGCGGATAAGGATGGTTTGGCGCTGCTATCTGACGGAAGCTCGGTTGCAACCGATCTGATTATTCTGGCGACGGGCGTCGCCGCGCCCGCATTATTCGATGAAATTGACCTGCCCAAGAGCCCTGACGGTTTCTTGAAAGTGAACACTTTTCTTCAATCTGCGGCAGATACCCGGATTTTCGCTGCTGGCGACTGCATAAGCTTCCCGGTTTTTCAAGACGATCGCCCGCTTCCCAGAGCCGGGGTTTATGCCGTGCGCCAGGGACCAGTTCTCGCGCATAATCTGCATGCCACTCTAACGGGCAAAAAAATGCGCAATTACACCGCTCAGGAGAATCATCTGGCGATCTTGTCGCTCCACCCGAATAATGCGGTCGGTATCAAGGGAAAACGTGTTTTCGCTGGCCCGCTTATTGCCAACCTCAAAGACGTGATTGATCGTCGGTTCATTGCCCGATACCGCGCTGCAGAATGACCCATGCCGAACAGTTTTTAAGGGCAGAGGCGATTGAAGAGAGCTTTATTCGCGCCTCCGGCCCGGGCGGACAGAACGTCAACAAGGTCGCAAGCGCTGTGCAGCTTCGCTTTTTTCCCGAGCGCGCTGGCTTGCCCCCCAGGGCCAGGCGTCGATTACTTGCCCTGGCGGGAAGTCGCGCCACACAGACAGGCGCGATTGTCATTGAAGCGTCCAACAGTCGCTCTCAGGAACGAAACCGCGCTGCCGCACGCCAACGGTTAATTGATCTCATCACAAAATCACTCATCGAACCGAAGCGAAGACTGAAAACCAAGCCCACTTTGGCGTCAAGAAAACGACGAATGGATCAGAAAAAACAACGTGGCGAGCTGAAAAAGTCGCGCGGCAGGATAAGATCAGACCCCTAGAGGCATCCAGATTTGGTTGACGACTAAAGACGGCGACTTGACTCACCGCCTCAGAGCATTTTCAATCAAGAAAGGGGCTATTGGGCGCAAGGGGGGGTATATTCACTCCAGAAATCTTAACGCTCGAATTATAAAGTACGCTTGCAACTGGCCAATGCGGGATCGCATGGTCTTTAACGCGCAATAGAGGGTGCCCAACGGGCACAGGGGTAGGAAAGTCGCATATGTCCAGCAAGATCAAGTTCATTATCGCGTCATTTTTATTGCTTGCTGCAGCTTGCAGCGGTGGAGGAGACACGGTGGTAGCACCGCCGCCACCACCACCACCGCCTCCACCGCCTCCACCGCCGCCACCACCGCCGCCGGGTCCGACATATACGCCGGGTGTATTTGAACCGGCATCGGATTTCATAAACCGTTGTGAAGCCCCCCGCAGTGGCGTGGACGTCAACGGCGATCCATTTCCAGATCTCGCTGGATCGACAGTGGAGGAAAATTTCTGGTTGCGTTCCTGGACTGACGAAACATATCTGTGGAATGACGAAGTTACGGATAGAAATCCGCGTGATTTCGCATCACCAGCGGATTATTTCCCACTTTTAAGGACTTTCGAGACCACACCGTCGGGCAGAGACAAAGATGAGTTTCATGGCACCCAACCAACCGACGAGTTTCTGCAAGACCAGAATGCAGCACCGCGCGCCGGGTATGGCGCACGCTACGCTTTAATTCAGGTTACCCCTCCACGGGATTTAAGAATTCTGTACACCGTCCCCGGCACGCCAGCCGCAGAGATTGTTGATGGCCTGCCGAATTTCGTCCGTGGCGCACGCATTCTTGAAATTGACGGGGTAGATGCTGTGAACGGTGGCGCCACCAATGCGGAGATTGACACGTTAAATAATGGTCTTTTTCCGCAGACGGCTGGCGAAAGTCATACTTTTGTTGTCCGGGAGACGGATGGTACTGAACGAACCGTTACTCTGGTATCGGAAGATTTAGCGGAACAATCCGTTGCCAACGTATCGACAATCTCAACCCCAACCGGAGATGTCGGGTACATTTTGTTTAATACGTTTGGCACTTTCAACTCCGAAGCTGAAATTGCAGGCGCGATCGAAACATTGAGCACGTCCGGGGTCAACGACCTGATCCTGGATCTCCGGTATAATGGTGGCGGATTTCTCGCGGTCTCGTCGCAATTGGGCTATATGATAGCCGGCCCCGACCGCACCGCCGGCCGCACTTTTAATTTGTCGCGGTTCAATGACGATGCTGGTAACATCAATCCTATCACCGGGGATATCAACGAACCTACTCCATTCATTGATCAAGGGGTTGGATTTTCCTTACCAGCTGGACAGGCTCTCCCGACCCTGGATCTACCGCGGGTGTTCGTGTTGACCACGGATAACACCTGCTCAGCCAGCGAAGCACTCATCAACGGCTTGCGTGGCATCGACGTTGAGGTCAACTTGATTGGATCCGTTACCTGCGGCAAACCATTTGGCTTCTTCCCGCAGAATAACTGCGGCACCACTTATTTTTCTATCCAGATCCAAGCCCAAAATGACATGGGATTTGGCGACTACGCGGACGGGTTTGCGCCGGATAATTCCGCCGACCAATTTGCTGTCAGGGCACCTGGGTGCAGCGTCGCAGACGATCTAAACAATGAACTTGGCGACGAAAACGAAGGGCTCTTGGCGGCGGCCTTGCAATTCCGCCTTGATGGCAGTTGCCCTGCACCGCCGTCTGCCACTGCATTGCAGCAATCACGCATTGTCGGCCGCGCCGCAGGGGAAGGCGGTATCAATGTGCCCCGGAGGGTTATGGACACCAATCTCGACATGCGAATGAGAGGTGTTCGATGAAATACCGCCGCATACTGATGATGGCATTTGCACCACTTGCAGCCATCATCACAAGCTGCGCTACGACCGACGACGCGGTGCCAGCGGTGTTATCGAATGCGCGCGCCGACAACATGGCCGCCCTGGAGCGCGCCCTTTCAGACTATCTCGGCCGCGCAAATATCGATTTTGGCGCGGGTGATCCCACGACAATGTCATCGGTCTCTGTCCTCCCGCGGCGACTTACCGCGGACGAAGGTAACAGCCCCGCGCGCCCAGACATTTTTGATCTCTTTTTAACAGGGTCAAGCTGCTTCGCCGTGCATCGAAAAACCGGCACGCAGCTCGCCCTCGATGGGGTATCGTGCCGACCGGCATAAAACACCGGTCGACACGCGCGCGCTGTTTCATCTCCAGGCTTTTATATCTCCTTTAAAAAAGTTATCGAACCCGAGGCATGGTCCGGGTAATGTCGCGGTCGTGCCGTTGCGGAAAAGGAATGCGCGCAGATGACCACCGCCGCCAAGTCGGATATTAATAAAGTAGTTCTCGCCTATTCTGGCGGCCTTGACACTTCGGTGATCCTGAAATGGCTGCAGGTGGAATATGGGTGCGACGTCGTGACCTTCACGGCCGACCTTGGCCAGGGCGAGGAACTGGAACCTGCTCGGGAAAAAGCACTGCGCGCCGGCGTAAAACCAGAAGATATCTATATTGAAGATCTGCGCGAAACATTTGTGCAGGATTTCGTGTTTCCCATGATACGGGCCAACGCGCTTTATGAGGGGGAATATCAGCTTGGCACGTCAATCGCCCGGCCGCTCATCTCCCAACGTCTGGTAGAGATCGCCCGCGCAACGGGGGCAGACGCGATTGCCCACGGGGCCACCGGCAAGGGCAATGACCAGGTTCGTTTCGAATTATCCGCCTATGCCCTTGATCCAGACATCAAGGTCATTGCGCCATGGCGGGAATGGGACCTGAACTCGCGCACCAAGCTCATCGCGTTTGCAGAAGAGCATCAAATCGCAATTGCCACGGACAAACGCGGCGAAGCCCCCTTTTCCGTTGATGCCAATCTTCTTCACACCTCTTCAGAAGGCAAAGTGTTGGAAGATCCGGGCAAAGCGGCACCAGATTACGTTTACCAAAGGACCATCGCCCCTGAGGATGCCCCTGACACGCCGGAATTCATCACACTTGGTTTTGAACGCGGCGACGCAGTCTCGATTGATGGCGCGCGCATGTCCGCCGCAACGTTGCTGACAAAACTCAATGAGCTTGGTGGACGGCATGGGTGCGGGCGGCTTGATTTCGTTGAAAACCGGTTCGTCGGCATGAAATCCCGCGGGATTTATGAAACCCCAGGTGGTGCAGTGTTGCTTGCAGGCCACAGGGGGATTGAACAAATTACGCTGGATGGCGGTGCCGCGCACCTGAAAGATGAACTCATGCCGCGCTATGCGGAGCTGATTTATAACGGATTCTGGTTCAGTCCGGAGCGCGAGATGCTCCAGGCGGCGATCGACAAAAGCCAGGAGCGTGTCACTGGCGAGGTGGTTTTGAAGCTCTATAAGGGGCGCGTTAGCGTTGTCAGCCGGAAATCACCCCATTCCCTCTATTCCGCTGCCCATGTGACCTTCGAAGAAGACGCAGTATATGACCAGAAAGATGCAGAAGGTTTCATCCGCCTGAACGCTCTAAGATTGAAACTTTTGGCGCGCCAACGGGACTAAGCAAAGCGATGTGAGACCATCGCGCAACAATCCCCGGCTTGGCGCACCTGCAAATTTCAGGCTATATTATTAACGTAAGGGGCATGGGGACTTTGCGTGCCACCGAATTAAGACCTCGGCGATCGTTAGCCCAAGGGGATCCGGATATCATGAGCCACAAGATTGAAACAATTTTCGGCGGCGTGGCAGTTTTGTTCGTGGTTGGCATCGCAGCCTTTGGGGCCTTTTCCGTCATGAACCAGCCAAATACCAAGAAAAAAAATGACGTTACAACGGTGAGCGGGGCCCTTGCGGCCATTTCCGAGGCGAAGGAACATGCCGCCGACGCCCGCCCACGTGTCTGCTTTGAGACGGCATCAAAGATCGGCGCAGCCGGAAAATTTGACGTGTTATCGCCGGTTTATCAAACTGGTTTTGAAGATTGCGGCACCGGGGCAGATCTCGATCTGGTCCAGGCTGCGTGGGCCGCTGGATGGGTCGCCGGAACATCAGCTGATCTAAAGCCCTTCGAGCGTAGCTTCGAAGCTTGGCGCCGCGCCAAAGCAAAAGCGTAACAAAAAATTTTTCCTGCAAAGGAGGCACACGCCATGAGCAGTCGGATGGAAGGCGTTGTCGGCTGCATATTAGTGGTGCTGGTGATTGTTGCCGCCATTGCCACAATATCGTCCTTTCCGAAACACGACATCGCGAAGGATGCGGACAAGGCCATGAATGACGGTCAACCAGAAGTGGCCAATGCTGGAATAAGTGATGACGCAAGCGTTCATTCGGCGACGCTCAAAAAGGACGAAGACGCCCAACTTTGTCAGTGCTATGATGATGGGTACAAACTCGCCGGAT
>SHAI01000039.1 GCA_004213235.1 Parvularculaceae bacterium | reverse complement strand
GTTGGCTGGGGGCGCGGCAAGCGACCGGTCGTTCATGTTTCCCATGAAGATGCGCAAAACTATGCGGCATGGTTATCTAAAAAGACCAATTCAACCTATCGTCTGCCTACGGAAACAGAATGGGAGTATGCGGCGCGCGCTGGCTCTGCCGGGCCGTTCTGGTTTGATGGACCGCTGAGCGTCGATACCGTGAATTATCACGGCACTTATCCCTATAACGGCCCGGCGGGTGAGTATCGTGGCCAGACGGTTGAGGTTGGCAGTTTTCCGGCGAACCCATTTGGCCTGCACGATGTCCACGGCAATGTCTGGGAGTGGACGTCTGATTGCTGGTCAAACAATGAGCCGGGCGTGGATTGTTCCAAGCGTGTCATCAAGGGCGGTGCGTGGCGTTCGGGCGGGTGGCGTACCCGGGCGGCATATCGCCAGGGTGAACTTACCGCCCGACGGAACTTAGGCATTGGGTTCCGCATTGTTCGGGACCTGTAGCCGAAATGATGCCTTAATTCGCTAACGTCACTGCAAAGGCCGCCATCTTCAGCGCCAGGCTGCATTTCAGCGAAAAATCTGATCCGCAAAAAATCTGACCCGTGAAAAATCTAGTAAGGCCTCGGGTGCCTCCGAGAAGAACACACTAGAAATTCACCTGATAAACCCGTCCTGAACCGGTGATTGGTTAACGTGGAGATACCCGGCTGGCGCGGCAATGAAAATTCATCGCGTCTGAAGGGTTGATGGCGCATTTCCCCCTGCTTATATGCCGCTCGAACGCGTTGTTGACGGGCTTGGTTGGTAATGTCCCGCTATGGCGCGCCACAGCTTTAATTTTTGCGGCGATACAAAAGATAAGGGGCCGCGCCACCGATCGCGTGCCGGAAATGCCGGACGTTACGGCGGGTCTGCTTAAGGAGAAGGGAAAAATGGGCAAAGTCATTGGCATCGACCTCGGCACGACAAACTCGTGCGTTGCGGTGATGGAAGGCAAAGAACCAAAAGTTATTGAAAACGCCGAAGGCGCGCGGACGACGCCGTCCGTGGTGGCGTTTACCGAAGATAGTGAGCGTCTCATTGGTCAGCCGGCGAAACGCCAGGCGGTGACCAATCCGGAGAATACTTTCTTCGCGATCAAGCGCCTGATTGGTCGGCCCTTCAATGACCCGACCGTAGATAAAGACAAAGGCATGGTGCCCTACGATATTGTCAAAGCAGACAATGGCGACGCATGGGTGGAAAGCCGCGGCGAAAAATACGCCCCGTCCCAGATTTCGGCGTTCATCCTTCAGAAAATGAAAGAAACCGCTGAGGCCTATCTCGGCGAGACGGTCGAGCAGGCGGTGATAACGGTGCCGGCCTATTTTAACGATGCGCAGCGTCAGGCAACCAAGGACGCTGGCAAGATTGCCGGCCTTGAAGTTCTGCGTATCATTAACGAGCCAACGGCCGCGGCGCTCGCTTATGGTCTGGAGAAGAAAGAAGGCAAGAAAGTCGCTGTTTACGATCTCGGCGGCGGCACCTTCGACGTATCTGTCCTGGAAATTGGTGACGGCGTTTTTGAAGTGCTCGCCACGAATGGCGATACTTTCCTGGGCGGTGAAGATTTCGACCTTCGCATTGTCGACTACCTCGCGGATGAATTCAAAAAAGACCAGGGCATTGACCTGCGGTCGGATAAGCTTGCGCTGCAGCGTCTCAAGGAAGAGGCGGAAAAGGCGAAGAAAGAGCTTTCCTCCACCAGCAGCTATGAAGTGAACCTGCCCTTTATCACTGCCGATGCGTCAGGTCCGAAACACCTCAATATGAAGCTGTCCCGCGCCAAGCTGGAAAGCCTTGTTGATGATCTCGTCAAGCGCACGGTTGATCCGTGTAAAGCGGCCCTGAAAGACGCAGGTCTTGCACCAGGCGATATTGAAGATGTGATCCTTGTTGGCGGCATGACCCGCATGCCGAAGGTTCAGGAAGTCGTTAAGCAGTTTTTCGGCCGTGATCCCCATAAGGGTGTTAACCCGGACGAAGTCGTTGCCCTTGGCGCTGCTATTCAGGCTGGTGTTCTCCAGGGTGATGTTAAGGACGTGCTGCTCCTGGATGTTACGCCGCTTTCCCTCGGGATCGAGACATTGGGCGGCGTCTTTACCCGTCTGATCGATCGCAACACCACGATCCCCACCAAGAAAAGCCAGGTCTTTTCAACCGCAGAAGATAATCAATCCGCGGTGACCATTCGGGTTTTCCAGGGTGAACGTGAAATGGCTGCGGACAATAAAATGCTCGGTCAATTCGATCTTGTCGGGATCCCGCCTGCACCGCGCGGCGTGCCGCAGGTTGAGGTGACGTTCGACATTGACGCGAACGGCATTGTCCATGTCTCCGCAAAGGACAAGGCGACCAACAAGGAACAGTCGATCCGGATCCAGGCATCTGGCGGTCTTTCCGATGCCGATATCGATGGCATGGTGAAGGACGCTGAAGCTAATGCCGAGGCGGACAAAGAGCGCCGCGCGCTGGCTGAGGCGCGTAATCAGGCCGAAGCGTCTGTTCACCAGACTGAAAAGGCGCTGGAAGAGCATGGCGATAAAATCTCCGAAGAAGAGAAGAAAGCCATTGAAGACGCTGTCCTCGCCATGAAGGATATTCTTGGCAAGGAAGATGCGACACCTGACGCCATCAATGAGGGGTCGCAGACCCTGATGCAGGCATCGATGAAGCTTGGTGAAGCAATGTATAAAGCTAATGCCGAAGCAGATGCGGCTGCGGACGCCGCTGCCGATGGCGCAGAAGCGCAATCTGCCGATGATGACGTGGTCGATGCTGATTTCGAAGAAGTCGACGGCGACAAGAAAGACTAAACCGTGGGCGACGGCGACGCCGCGCTCCCTGGCCGGATCACTTTGACAAATGTCAGAGTAACGATCTAATCCTCTGAGGCCCCGGCATATATTGTCGGGGCCTTGAATGGGATAAAGCCGAAGCGCCTGCCCCGCACGATTTGATAGGCGGCATTCATGGCCCAGGATTTTTATCAACTTCTCGGTGTAGATCGCGGGGCCGAACCCGCGGCATTGAAATCTGCGTTCCGCAAAGCAGCGATGCAGTATCATCCCGACCGGAATCCAGGCGATCCCGGTGCGGAGCAAAAATTCAAAGAAGTCAACGAAGCCTACGAAGTTCTCTCCGATCCGCAAAAGCGTGCCGCCTATGAT
Source organism: Parvularculaceae bacterium (assembly GCA_004213235.1). GTDB lineage: Bacteria > Pseudomonadota > Alphaproteobacteria > Caulobacterales > Parvularculaceae > MED-G105. The sequence goes on along the minus strand of SHAI01000039.1, from coordinate 11,010 downwards.
CGCTTTGGGCATGAGGCGTTCAAAAATGGCGGCATGAACGGCGCTGGCGGTGGTGCCGGGTTTGGCGGCGGCGCGGGTGCCGGCGCATTCTCCGATGTTTTTGAAGATATTTTCAACGAGTTCATGGGCGGTGGGCGTGGTCGCGGGCCGGGCCGCGGCGCGGATTTAAAATACGCGCTCGAAATTTCCCTGGCGGAGGCATTCGCCGGCAAGAAAGCAACCATTCAAATGCCGGGCACCGTTCCTTGCGAGACTTGTGAGGGAACCGGTGCCAAGCCTGGTTCTGGCCCGGTAACGTGTCCTACGTGCCGGGGCGCGGGGCGGGTACGTTTTCAACAGGGCTTTTTCACTATGGAGCGCACGTGCCCCGATTGCGGTGGCGAGGGGCGCATTATTAAAGATCCATGTACCGACTGTGGCGGTTCGGGCCGCGTGCGCCGCGAGCGGACCTTGGCCGTGGATATCCCCGCGGGCATAGAAAGTGGTACCCGGATCAGATTAGCCGGTGAGGGCGAGCCGGGTCCCCGCGGTGGCCCGGAGGGGGATCTTTATATCTTCATCTCCGTTGGTGATCATGACATCTTTGAACGTGACAGCCAGGATCTTTATTGTGCTGTGCCGCTTCCGATGACGACGGCGGCCCTTGGCGGCGAGTTCGAAGCGCCCACAATTGATGGTGGCCGGGTGAAAATCAAAGTGCCTGAAGGCGCACAGTCCGGCCGTCGTTTCCGGGTGCGGGGCAAGGGCATGAGCCGCCTTAACCAGAAGGGCCGCGGTGATATGTTTGTTGAAATCGCGGTTGAGACGCCAACAGGCCTCAATGCGGAGCAAAAAGCGCTTCTGAAAAAATTCTGCGACGCAGGCGGCGATGAAGCCTGTCCGGAATCAAAGGGCTTTTTCGCGAAGGCCAAAGCTTTCTGGGATGGACTGGCGGAAGGATAGGCTTTTGCCGATCTCTTCTTTTTGCCCGGGTGGACACCCAAAGCTGGAACGCCCATCAATAATGAAAGCTGACCTGATATGCGCGATACGCTTTTTCTTCTCCCAGCCGGATTTGAAGACAAGGGCCGCCGGGAATACTGCCCGGAATGTGCAGAAATATGGGGCCTACTGAGCTATTATCCCTTTATCCGGGAAAGTCTTGATGTCGTTTACGAGCCGCTCGCGCACCCGCGCCTAAGTCTGGTTGACATATTAGGCGCGGGCAACTGGAATTGTCCGACCCTCGTGCTCGCGCCCGGGGCACCGACTTATGATAGTGCCCCAGCTGGTGAAGCAAATGGACGGCTCTATTTCGACAGTGCCCGGACCATTGGCCAATATTATGCAGCCCGGTTTGGTAGCGCGTTACCACGGGGGAGCGGCGCTTAAGCGGCGTTATCGCCAACGAGAATTTGGCGTTTTCCAGCATGGTTCGCTTCTGAGACAACGCCTTCATCTTCCATGCGTTCGATCAGTGTTGCCGCCCGGTTATACCCGATCTGCAGGCGGCGTTGAACATAGGATATTGATGGCTTCCGATCACGGAGCACGACGGCAACCGCTTTGTCATAAAGCGCATCACCGGAAGAGGTATTGCCACCGATATCGAGCCCGGCAATGGCCCCATCTTCATCGGATAGCTCGGTAACTTCCTGAATGTAATCTGGTTTGCCCTGCTTTTTAAGGAATCTGACGACCTTCTCCACTTCGTCATCGGACACAAATGCACCATGCACCCGGCGGATGCGGCCCCCGCCCGCCATGTGCAGCATGTCACCCTGTCCAAGCAGTTGTTCCGCGCCCTGTTCACCGAGAATGGTTCGGCTATCAATTTTTGATGTAACCTGGAAACTAATCCGTGTCGGGAAGTTGGCCTTGATTGTACCGGTAATAACGTCAACTGATGGTCGCTGTGTCGCCATGATGAGATGAATGCCTGCCGCCCGCGCCATTTGAGCAAGGCGCTGCACCATGGCTTCGATATCCTTGCCGGCAACCATCATCAGATCGGCGACCTCGTCGATGATCACGACAATGAACGGCATTGGTTCATAATCGAGCTCCTCGGTTTCATAAACCGGCTCATGGGTCTCCTGATCATAACCGGTGTGCACCGTGCGGCTCAGTATCTCGCCATTTTCCGCCGCCTCACGCACCCGTTGATTGAAGCCACTAATATTTCGAACGCCCACTTTCGACATTTTTCGATAGCGTTCTTCCATCTCGCGCACGGTCCATTTCAGCGCGACAACCGCCTTTGTGGGATCGGTAACAACCGGCGACAGCAGATGGGGAATTCCCTCATAGACCGACAATTCCAGCATTTTCGGGTCGATCATGATCAATTTACATTGGTCAGGCGACAGGCGGTATAAAAGCGAGAGGATCATCACATTGATGCCGACAGATTTGCCTGAGCCCGTTGTGCCGGCAATCAACAAATGCGGCATGCGCGCCAGATCAGCAAATACCGGCTCGCCGCCGATTGACTGGCCAAGGGTCAGGGTAAGATCGCCGCGTGAGTTTTCATACTCCTCTGCCCCGATCAGTTCACGAATGAAAACTGTTTCGCGTGATTGGTTGGGTAATTCGATACCAATGGCGTTGCGGCCTGGAATGACGGCAACCCGTGCAGCGATTGCACTCATGGAGCGGGCGATATCGTCGGCGAGGCCGATCACGCGCGATGATTTAATGCCGGCAGCAGGCTCAAGCTCATACAGTGTGACCACGGGCCCCGGTCGAATGTTGATGATAGACCCCCGGACGCCGAAATCTGCCAGCACTGTCTCCAGCATGCGGGCGTTTTGTTCCAATGCTTCATGAGAAACCTTGGCGGCTTTTTTGGCTGGCGGTTTGGCAAACAAGCTCAATGACGGCAGTTCATAGGTGCCAGGAGAGAACATTGGCAATTTGTGCTGCGCGTCTGCAGCCTCGCGCCGACTTGCTTTCTTCTTCTGCCGTGTTGGTTCGATAATGTTGGGCTTGCGATTGTCGTCGACGTCGGCCTCCTCCGTAAACGGATAAGGCGTTTCCAGGGGGGCGTCATCCATCTCGTGCTCGGCCGCGTGAATTCGCGGTTCTGATCGCGCCGGGGTAGCCTGTTTTTTTGCAGAACTTAAAAGGACTGGGGCAACGAATTGCGTTCGCTTGAGGAAGCGTGTGACGCGCCGGGTCAAGATCGCCGCGGCGTGGCCGGCTGCCTCGGCCCGTTCGACGGTCAAGCCGCAGATATATGCGAACATGGATAAGGCGCAGATCCCTGCAAAAATGCCTATCACGGGGACAATGCCGTCGGGCCCCGCGTTCACCAGAAAACCAAGCAGGCCATGAAGGGATAAATCACCGATCACCCCGCCCATGGCCGTGGCAAAAGGCCAGCTAATAGGGACAGGTGCACTCGCGCCGGTGATGGCCGCCAGGCATAGGCAGATCGGCGTTAGGGCAATCCGGATCCAGACGTTTGGCGATGTTGTTTCTGAAATGATACGCCCGCCGCGAAACATGGCTACAGTGCCCCACACCAGTAAGATTGGTGCGATCAACCATGCCGCGCCGCCTATGGCCTGGAGGGAGATATCGGAGATGATCGCGCCGAGGCTACCAGCTGCATTGCGAATGGGTGCTGCCGTCTTGTTGCTCAGGCTTGGATCGCTGATGGAGAATGTTGCGAGGGAAGTTGCATACCAAAGGGCCAATATGACCATTGCCCCGCCGCCAGCGCGGGCGAGCACAGCGCGGCGCAGCCGCACCAGGCGCTCTGGCAATTCCAGGCGTTCTGGCAATGTGGTTCGATCAATAGCGCCGCGTGTGCGTCGCTGGCTAGCGCGAGATCTTCCTCGTGTCATGACCGCCTAATTCACCCTCTTCTATAACACAACATTTGACCGCCGCGCCCGATCGCACGGGCAGTGGTGATTGTTAGCTTGCCATGGACGGAATGAAAAAGGGTTAACGCTTGTTTACCTTTTTCTCTGGATGACGCGACGCTGATCGAAATGGACGTCGACTATCGCGATGCAAATTCCGGATAAGCTTCCTGGCCGAATTCAGCCCTGTCCAAACCGAGGTTTTCGTCCGTGTCGCTTGCCCTGATGCCAAGGGAATATTGTAACGCAATCCAGATTGCCATGCTCATGCAAAAAACGAATGCGCCGTTTACCAGCACCCCAACAAGCTGCCCTGGAAGGGATGCATCGCTGTTGGTCCAGGGGACAATCAGCGTACCCCAGATGCCGCAGCATAAATGTGCTGGAATGGCACCCACGACGTCGTCGATTTTCAGGCGGTCAAGCAACTGAATCGCCATGGTCACAATCACGCCGCCAATGCCGCCGATCAACACAGCCTGCCAGATCGCCGGGTTCAACGGATCAGCGGTAATCGCGACCAGACCGCCAATAGCGCTGTTGAGGACGATGGTCAGATCGATCTTGCGATAGATGAAAGCGGTCATCAATGTTGCGGTAATGACCCCGCCGCACGCCGCCATATTCGTGTTGACGATCACATTGGCAACGGAGATGGCGTCTTCAACGGTGCCAAGGGCGAGGCGGGAGCCGCCATTGAAGCCAAACCAGCCGAGCCAGAGAATAAAGGTACCAAGGGTTGCCAGCGGCAGATTGGATCCTGGCAGCGGGGTCGGTCGGCCGGTGTCAAACCGGCCGAGGCGCGGGCCGAGGACCAACGTGCCAGCGAGCGCAGCCCAGCCGCCGGTAGCATGCACGAGTGTTGAGCCCGCGAAATCAGCAAAGCCCCATTCTGCGGCGAGATATCCCTTCCCCCAAACCCATGAAGCCTGAATGGGATAGATGATGCCGGTTAAACAAACGACGAATATCAAAAATGGCCAAAGCCTGATGCGTTCAGCCAGCGTGCCGGACACGATCAATGCCGCTGTGGCGACAAAAACCATTTGGAAATACCAGTCTGAGGAGGCGGCGTGACCGGTGTTGAGCACGTCAACATCGTTTGCACTCCACGGTCCAAATTTCCCCAAAAAGCCACCCGGTTCGACCCCGTAAATCAGATTGTAGCCGGTCAGCCAAACCATCAGTCCGGCAATGGAAAACAGTGTTATATTCTTTAGACAGACCGTTGCGGCATTTTTGGTGCGCGCCATGCCGACTTCGAGCATGCAAAAACCTGCCGCCATGAACATCACGACCATGCCTGAAAGTAGAAACAAAAGCGTATTAAAGACAATGCGCGAGGTTTCGCTCGCCGGTGCGGCTTGCTGTGCCCATGCCGGTGGGCCGACGAAAAACATCCCTAGAAGTGCGAGGCTTAGGACCAGACGTTTTGCAAACATGGCGCTTCCCTTGGCAGTCGTCATAAGTTTCATGAGAGATAGGGGGGGGTGAATTCTTTGCAGGGTATCACAGCGCATCGCCATTAAGCTCGCCTGTTCTCACGCGTACCACGCTGGCAAGGTCAAGAACGAAGACCTTGCCATCGCCAATAGATCCCGTGTTGGCAGCCTGGCAGATCATCTCCACCGCTTTTTCCGCGACGTCCTCGGCAACTGCAATCTCAATTTTCACCTTGGGTATAAAGTCGACGGCATATTCCGATCCGCGGTAGATCTCAGAGCGCCCCTTTTGTCGGCCATAACCGCGAACATCGCTCACCGTCATTCCCGCGACACCGAGCTCGCCAAGGGCCTGGCGGACATCATCAAGTTTTTGCGGTCTGATAATAGCTTGGATGAATTTCATAATTGGCCCCGCACACTGGCGCATGCGCGATAAATTTGCGCATACTCACGGTAGAATGTCATTTTTAGCAACGCAACTTGCCGCGCTGGAAGGAAGTCCTGATCGCGGCGGAATGACCCAATTCGCGCCCTGTCTCTTTACGCCTGGTGCGTGAAGGGGCCATGTATATGAAAAGTGCATGCGTATAAAAGTGCAGGCCAAAACGCGCAGCGGGGACGGTATAAAAGAGGCGATATGAAAGATGTAGCTATCGTTGGCGGCGGTCTGGCTGGTGGGTTACTGAGTGTCGCGCTGGCGCACGCAGGGTTTTCCTGCATTGTGATTGACGCGGCACCACCGGAAAAGATGAAAACTGCCGGATTTGATGGGCGGACCAGTGCCATCGCCTATGCCTGTGCCCGGATGTATCGCCGGCTCAATCTATGGGACGCGATTGCTCCGCATGCAGAACCGATTAAAGATATTCTCGTTACCGATGGGGATTTGGCCAGCCCATCGCGTCGCGGCGGTGTGGCTGGCGGGTTCCTACATTTTGATAGCCGCGAGTTAGGTGCTGATGAGCCCCTGGGCTGGATTATTGAAAACCGTCTCTTGCGCAATGCGATCTTTGAAGCGATCGATGCTCACCCAAATATTGAATTGATCGCACCGGCGGCTTGCGAAAAAACGACCCCCGGCCACTCAGGTGCCAGTTTGGAATTGCGCGATGGACGCACCATTAAGGCGCGTCTGGTGGTTGCCGCCGATGGCAAACGTTCGCGACTGGCCGCCGCGGCGGGGATCAGAGCGTTCAATTGGGGCTATGGCCAGAGCGGCCTTGTTGCCACCGTCGCCCATGAGCGTCCGCACAATGGTGTTGCCCAGGAATATTTCCTGCCATCCGGTCCGTTCGCCATTCTGCCGATGACGGATAATCGATCATCGCTTGTCTGGACGGAAAAGACGGCAGCGGCTGAAGCCTATATTGCGTCAGACACGGAAGTTTTTCTTGAGGCGATAAAAACCCGCTTCGGCGATTATCTGGGGGCGGTTCATCTCTCTGGACCACGATGGTGTTACCCTCTTGGGCTTTCCTTCTCTCACAAATTTTATGGACCGCGTCTTGCGCTCGTTGGCGATGCGGCGCGGGCGATCCACCCGATTGCCGGCCAGGGGTATAATCTTGGGCTGAAAGATATCGCGGCTCTGGTGGATGTGCTGAGCGAGGCGCGTCGGGTTGGCCTTGATATCGGCGATGAAGGTGTCCTGGCGCGCTATGACCAGTGGCGGCGATTTGATTCAGCTGCGCTTGCGCTGGGTACTGATGTGTTGAACCGGTTTTTCTCAAATGACTTTGGTCCGGCAAAACATCTACGCCGTTTTGGCCTTGGTCTTGTAAACCGGGTCCAGCCCCTGAAGATCGCATTTATGAAGGAATCTGGAGCGGATCTCGGTCGGCTGCCGAGTTTACTGCAAGCGCAGGGCTGATCACCCCTTGAGGATAAGTTCGCCATTGCTTGCTTCAACGCCCTTTAAGCGTGATAGAAAGCTCATGCCAAGAAGGTTCATGCCAAGCTGTTCATCTGGCAGAATAAAAGCTTTTACGTCATCAAGCTTGAGTTCGCCAATCTCCACGGAATTGAGAATAACCAGTGCCGCCTTGGTCTCCCCATTCGCGGTACGCACCGCATGGGTGTAATCAGTCATCGTCGTAAAAACGCCGGCTGCTGCTGCGTCACTCTCCCGAATGGCAACATGGCTAGCCCCGGTATCCACTAAAAAGGACGCAGGCCAATGATTAACTGCAGCTGTGACATAAAACTGGTTATGCACGCCGCGTTTCACACGGACTTCAGAAGCGGGTGCAGCAAAGTAAACCTTTAACTCATCCTTATGCGCGTTATTTTCTGCCATATGGGTCGGGGCGGCGGGGCGTAGCGGCTTCATTTCAATATACCAAACGCCAGCAACAGAAACGAACAGGACAAGAACTGCAAAAAAGAGCTCTGAACGCATTTTCTAACCCCTGGAGCCTATGGTCGCCAAGTCCGCTGTACAATGTGTACAGCTTCCACCTCGGGATCATGCACCAGCGAAAGTTAAAGAACGCGGGAAAAAAATTGTAAATTTGATATGATTATAGGGTGGCTAAAGCCCTAAAACATCAGCCATTCCGTATACGCCAGGGACTTGATCAGGCACCCAGCGGGCTGCGACCAATGCGCCCTTCGCAAATAGTCCTCTGTCGATCGCCTTGTGGGATAGTTCGACCACTTCGCTGTCACCCAGAAACGCCACGGTATGATCACCGATCACACCTCCGCCGCGCATAATGGAAAAACCGATATCGCCTTCCCCCCGGGGGGTGCGCACCTGCGTGCGGTCGTAAACACCGATTTTGCCCAGGGGTGTTTGACGCCCGTCGGCAGCCGCATTTCCGAGCAAAAGAGCCGTCCCTGACGGGGCGTCGACCTTGCGTTTGTGGTGGCTTTCGAAAACTTCAATATCATATTCACTTGCGGCAAGGCGCGCGGCTGCATCGCGCACAAGCGCAGCGAGCAGATTAACGCCAAGGCTCATATTTCCCGATTGGACGATGGGAATGGTTTGGGCCGCCTCTTCAATAGCTGCCACGTCGACTGGTGACAGCCCCGTCACGCCGATGACCATGGCGCAGCCATGATCCCGTGCGGCGTTCAGGTGTGTTGACAAGGCCGCTGGCAGTGAAAAATCGATCAGTACATCAATTTCACCAAGTGAAGCCTCGCCAATCGGTGTAATTGGAAAGCCGGCATGTCCGCAATTTTGAAGGTCCGGTTGATCTATCCCGGCAATCACTTGCATGTCGTTGGTTTGCGTCGCTGCCTCAGCGATCGCGCGGCCCATACGGCCTGCCGCGCCGGCGATTCCGATTTTCAAACTCATTGGTCGGTCCCGTCGAAATATATGTCGATACGTCGCTGGGCGATGGGGTGATAGCCATCCCGGGCGTCAGCATAGACATCGGCGGCAAATTCACGGCGGCTCTCAGATTTCGCCAATGCGCCATATAGTGGGTAGATAAACTTGCCCCGTCCCACGCTGCGCAGAAATTCGCCCATGGGGGCGAATGCCGGTTCATAATCTTCCACGATGGACTTCATATACCATGCAAATGCAATCTCAGCATTCTTGCTGGTGCTAAGGTCAAATGCAGCATCGAGGTTCGTCATTTTATCTGTACCGATACCATCTGGCAATGTTCGGATAAAATGAAGCCATTCATGTGTTGTCCAATCAGATGTTGGAATATCACCGGCGTTGAAATCCCCTTCCAGCCATGCATTTTGCGTGATGGAAACATTATTGAACTTGTCCGACTGGGGATCTTCAAGGGTCGCGGGCATGCCCTCACCAAAAACCCAGATCGCAAGTTCTTCCTCGCTCACCGCATTCGGGTATTTTTGCCGCAACTCCATGTCCAGGAAGTGCAGAAAGTCTTCCGTCACCACAGCTTTAAACGCGAACTGGTCGAAGTATTTTTCCAAAAACGGATCGAAGGCATCGCGGCCGAACCTGTCCTCGAGGAACTTGATGAAGAACATGCCTTTAATATAGGCGACCAGTGAAAACGCATCATCGGTCGTCGCCATGTCATTTGGTAGTTTTAACCGGGTGAGCGCAGGTCGCGGGGCACCCTCAACCGTAGCAATCAGGGATTGACGGTCCAGGGCGCGCTCCATACGTGCGCGTTCATCCCCATAAAGAGCTTCCATAATCCGATTTTCAACATAGGACGTGAACCCCTCATTCAACCATGCGTCGCGCCATGTCGCATTTGTGACAAGGTTTCCGGACCAGGAATGCGCGAGTTCGTGAGCGACAACATTGGTCAAGCTTCGATCACCGGCAACCAGGGTTGGGGTTAGAAATGACAGACGCGGGTTCTCCATGCCGCCGAAAGGAAAACTTGGCGGCAGTACGATCATGTCATAGCGACCCCACCGATATTCACCGTAGAATTTTTCTGCAATTTCTTCCATGCGCGGCGTTTCGCCGAATTCTTCGGTTGCCGCATCAACAATATAGTCTTCTGCATACACACCGATATGATCATTGATGGCGCGAAACTGAATGTCGCCAGCCGCGATTGCCAGGAGGTAAGGGGGAATGGGTTGGGGCATGCTAAAGGAGAAATCACCGTCACGTACGCCGTCTTCGTCCTGCGCCGCGCCCATGAGAACCAGAATGTCGTCATGGTTCGCGCCGGCGACCTGAATGCGCGCATCATAGGTGATGCGGATACCGGGAGTATCCTGAAGTGGCACCATGGATCGCGCATGGATCGCCTGCGCCTGGCTGTAAACAAAAGGTGTCTTGCCGCCAGCGGTTTGCGCCGGGGTTAGCCATTGCAATCCGGCCGCGCCGGGGCTCGTTTCATACGTTATGCGTACCTGGGAGGCGTTTTCTGGCAAGTCGATTTCCAGCTTCGTGCCCAACATGGGGTCATCTTCGCCAAGAATGTAAGATGTGGCACCGAAGCGGCCGTCTGGTCCCGATGCTTCGATGGCGGTGATGGTTAAGTCGTCCGTGTCCAACACCAGACGGTTTGCGTCAGGTGCCCGCCTATCAAGATCCAAAATGACCGTACCGGCGAGGGTGCGCGCTTCAAAGTCCAGAGTCAGGTCAAGGTTTATGTGCTGAACCGCAATCTCATCGAAATTCGCATAGGAAAACTGATCAACCCTATCCGCCGCGGCAGGGTTGAACATGCGGTCGCGCTCTGATGATGGTGCCACGGGCACTTCCACTGGCGACGCGGACGTTTCCGCAAGGGGGGCATTCTCGTGGTCGGCGCAACCGGTCACGCAAAGAGAGAGTGCAAGGGCCAAAGGGATTAGTGGACGCGTGGAACGGTGCATCTTCAAGTTCCTTATTATAGGGCGCATATAATGTGCTGCGAGTGACACCAATGCTGAGGCGCGCACCATAATCCTCGAAATTACCCGCGCCAAGTATGTGATCTTGAGAACGCGCCGCTCCATGGGGCAAATCGGAAAACGTCAGGGCTTGAAACAAGCCGTGTTCTGCGGCCATTACCCTGATGGTGCGGTCAATTTCTGCGCCAAAGGGGGTCATCTGGAGAATTTTATCACCAGTGTCACGCGGCGATTTAACGGCTCTCTGATGCCGTCAGGTGTGGCCCGCGCTAACCGGGTTTCGCCAAACCAGTCGACATCAATATCCGCAGGCTTAAAGCTAGAGGATTAGCAGAATTATAGGGTGCCACTTCGCGGCGTGGCGCTCCGTATCTTTCGCCGAGTGTCGCAGCTCTCGGCCTTTTTATGGGCCG
>SHAI01000038.1 GCA_004213235.1 Parvularculaceae bacterium | reverse complement strand
GTCGAACTCGGCACACGGAACATCAAAATGGCGCTACGCAAGCTTCGCCGCTTCGCCCGAGAAGGCGCGCCAGACGAATTTGACATTGATGGAACGATTGATGCCACCGCGCGCCATGGATATCTGGATATCCAGATGCGCCCTGAGCGTCGCAATACCGTAAAAGTACTCCTATTTTTCGATGTCGGCGGGTCGATGGACCCTTACATTCGCGTTTGCGAGGAGCTTTTCTCAGCATCGCGTACAGAATTCAAACATCTTGAATATTTCTACTTCCACAATTGCATGTACGATTATGTGTGGAAGGACAATAATCGTCGCTGGACGGATAAAACTCCCACATGGGATATTCTTCATACCTATCCCCACGACTATAAGGTGATATTCGTTGGCGATGCATCAATGAGCCCTTACGAAATCACAGTGCCGGGCGGGTCAGTTGAATATTTTAATGAAGAACCGGGCGCGGTCTGGATGCAGCGGCTTTTGAATATTTACGAGAGTGCAGTGTGGCTGAACCCTACGCCTAAATCCCATTGGGATTATGCGCCGTCCATCCAGATGATGCGCGAACTTATTGGCGAGAGAATGTTTCCGCTGACAATGGGCGGCCTCGACGACGCCATGGCGGAGCTGCGCCGCTGAGCGCCTGGACAGGGCCCAAACAAGCGCACCCAAAGGAGTGCAAACTCCGCGACTATTACGCCGCGCCCACTTTTCGTCGGAGGTTTTCCGCAAATTCAACAGCATCGCGGGCGGATTGACGGATACTTTTCAATGCCTTTTCCCGCGCCCGTTCATAATCAGGCAGGCTGGATACAAGACCTTCGCTCTGGTCTGCAGCATCGCCAAGCGCCCAGGCACCAACACCGCGTGCCGCACCTTTCAAAGAATGACAAACGTCTTTCCAGGCCTCGTCGGGCATGTCGACTCGCAATCGCACAACACAGCTCGCCGCGTGTTCAACGAAAATACCGAGAATTTCATCCAGCAATGCCGCATCACCCGCAGTATATTTTTGCAAATGGCTGATGTCGATTGTCGCGTCAGACATTGACTCCTACCCAACTCTAAAAAACACCTGCCAGTGTGAAAATCATACCACTCGGCAGAACATGGAGTTGGTCAGCGTAACGGGGAGACTTCAGCTCGGCGCTAATCTCCGCCTCTAATTTGTAGGTAAAATTTAACGACTTATAAACGAAACGCCGCCGGCCTGTGTCGAGGCCAACGGCGTCAGTGTGAGCCAAAATGTATCACAAGGCATTACGCCTTGCTTAAAAACATTAACGATTGTCGCCTTCAGGCGCATCACCTTCGTCGACGACAGCCTCGCTCGCGTCTTCAGCTGTGCCCATCATCGACTCCGCATTTTCTACCGCTTCCTCCGCTGTGGCGCTGGCTTCTTGTGCCATATCACCGGCGGCAGCTGCTGCGTCTTCTGCTGCAGCACTAGCCTCTTGTGCCATATCGTCAGTAGAAACGGCTGTATCTTCTGGTGTTGTTTCCTCTGAGGCGGGTGCTTCCGCATCTGATTCAGCGTCACCGACCATGCCTTCAACAGCGTCCGCGGCTGCCCCTGCCGCTTCGCTTGCAGCGCCAACGACGGTTTTGGCCGCATCATCCATCTTATTATTGAATTCGTCCGATGTATTGCCACTCAACCGCATGAACGCAACAACCAGCGCAAGCGCGACCGCGACAACCAACAAAAATCTAAGCATTTACCCAGTCCTTTTTTCGTAAAGGCGTCAATCACGCCATAAAAACAAGTGCGGCCACGCCGCCGCAAACAGCAATCTAGCGGCCCCTTATTTATGCCCATTCGACTACTCAAGCTGGCGGCATTGTATTTAGAAGCTTTTTTCCGTGAAGCGTTTTTCGTTTTAATTCGTAAAAAATGATGAAGCTGTTGCATCATGCGCGCAGCAATCCACCTTGTGGCTACTTACTTTGACGCTATAGGCATCGAAATACCCGTCAAACGGGAGTTGAAGCGATAAAAACTAGCGAGCGTAGCAGTTTCATGCGCCAACGCGCCGGTTAGCCCCCCCCCGATAATTCCACAAAGTTCCGACGAAAATGACAAAGAAGCACAGGCTTTAAAGATATCGCTTCATTGGCGCTTCATAGGCGGTTCATTGGCAGTTCAATGGCGGCTCAATGGCGGCTCAATGGCGGCTCAATGGCGGTTCATCGACAGTTCATCGGCGCGCTTCCTTGCCGGGGTATGCGGCTTGTTCGTGTCAAAGCGATGGGAACGCTTTACCAACGGGCGAGCGAGGTAGCCCTTTATGGTAAAAGCCAGTCATCCCTTCCTGCTATCCAAAGCAAGCAGAAGAAGGTAATGTCCCATCGCCAAAATCGGCCATTTGGAATCAACGAAAAGCTCAGAACTGTATTCGGTTCAAGAGGGGATATGACGCTTTCAGAATATCAAAAAGAGTTACGTAATAGCTATTATGGCGGCGGTATCGGAGCAATTGTTTCAGGCCTGGTTTGGGCAACTGCCGCTTATGTAGCGGAAAAATCTGGCATTAAAACAGGATTCATTACACTCTTTTTTGGCGGCATGCTGATTTTTCCTGTGTCATTAGTTATTGTCAGTAGCGTTTTACGCCAACCTGGCCCCAGCAAAGGTAATCCCGGCGGCCGCATGGTCGTGGAAACCCTGCCTGGCATGCTTCTAGGGCTTTTTCTCGCTTTTCTCTTTCTTGAGATAAACCCTCAAATGGTCTTTCCGATCGCCGCTTTGGCGGTTGGAGCCCATTATTTCAGTTTCCGGTCTGCGTATGGGGATTTTACCTATTGGGTCCTGGGTGGCGCAATGATGGCAATAGGATATGTCGGATTGATTGGCATGCTCGCCGACTTCCCTCTTAGTGTTGCTGCGCTGATTGCGATAACAGAGATCGTATTCGGACTATTGATAACGGCTCGAAGTCTAGCCGAACAGAAGTAACGGCATATTCAGAACCCTGCTTGAACGCCTCTGTCAACTTTTGACGGGTCTGCGCGATAAAGCCGATGACCAATGATATGCTAATATTCTTCTCTCCCTGAGCGAAGAGTTGTTATGAAAGCATGCCGCTCGGATTAATTCGCCGCGCCACAGATTTCGGATACCTACGTTTTCGAAAGTGTTAGGCAATCCCATCACGCGCGCATGGCACTTTCTAGGGGTTCTTCTGTTATCGGATACCCCAAGTCAGTCGGAATGGTCAAAAAACATGCCCCGTCCCTCTCGACCATCTGCGGTTCTATACGGCGGATGGGGCGTTCGCGCGCATAGCGCATGACGTCGTCGCCTTTACTGCTCTTTGCCAATAGTTCGAGGTTTCGCGCCGTCGGGAAAATAATCTTGCGGTCACCATTTTTCCCATCTTTCAGGGCTTGTTCAGGCGATATCCAGAGAGCTTCGGTCGCCTCAACCCCGTCTTGCCTTATAGCCTGACCAGTGGGGGCAATGGCTGCAAAAAACAACGTGTCAAAACGTTTATGGCCAACGCCCTTTGGGGGCGACCAGTGGGCGAATAACTGTAGCGCGTCGCAGGCCAGAAGCAGATTTTCCTGTTCTATCAGTTTACGGAAATTCCGGGCGTCGTTCTCCGATTTCGCCCGCCAGTCTTGCAAGGCTGCGGCGTCATCGGCACCAAGCAACGCCGCCTCACCGCGCCGCCTGACGAAGAGTACGCCGGTTTCTTCGAATGCCTCTCGGATAGATGCAACCTGACCTGCCGCGATTGCCGGATCAGAAGAAATGCCGGATGAAAAAGAAGTCCAGGCAATGTTATGGTCCTCGTGGTCGATCCGTCCGCCAGGAAACACAAGCGCCCCGCCCGCAAAACTTATGCCCTTATGCCGCTCCACCATCACAACTTGAAGAACCGGTGTATCGCGCAATAACAGGATTGTCGCCGCTGGTATCAGTGCGTTGTTTTCGCTCACATGAGCCTCATTCAAAATAACCGGCTTTATCGGTGTTTTGCTGCAATGTGTTCTTTGCACGAAGAAGTTTAATCGCGCCCCAGGCACCGGCCGGACCGACCACAAAAAGAAGCAGCCAAAGCCAGATTGGTGCAAGTGCCCCAAGAAGCACGACGAGCCCGTTAAATGACACCGTGACACCGGCCAACCACCCAAGCGGTGCCCAGCGACGACCTATCCAGAGAGCAAATAAGGCCGACGAAAATGCGCCGATCAGCCAACTTGTTCCGAGTACCAGCGCGTACCCGGATGAAATTCGTGATTTGGCATTTTCCGTTGGATCAACGGAAGACAAAGCAGGTGCCGCAATGTCAAAACTCGCGGCCAATGCGCCTTCCAGAAACTTTGCGAGCGTTAGACCCATCAGAACCGCAACCAAAACCGCAGCAAGTGAACGAAGCATAGGTCAGCCCTATTCCCAAATTACGATAAAACCACCAACATTCCAAAAAGAAGGGCGGACCGCCAAAGCGATCCGCCCTGTCCCGATATTGCAATAAACGACATTACGCCGCGTATAAAGTTTCTTTCTTCTCCGCCATTTCGCGGAACCGCGCCGGCGGATGGAAGCGCTCGCCATATTTCTGCGCGAGGCTTTCAGACTTGCGCACAAACTCTTCAACGCCGACCGTGTCGATGTAACTCATCGGCCCGCCCGTCCATGGTGCAAACCCCCACCCGAAGATCGCGCCGAGATCAGCCGATTGCGGATCAGGCACGATACCTTCGGCAAAGCAGTGCGCAGCCGGAATAAGCTGGGCATAAAGGATCCGGTCCTTGGCATCGTCCATTGATGGTTGCTCATCGGCTTCCGGGAAATATTCCGATACACCCGGCCATAAGGCTTTTTTGCCGCCCTCCGGGTAATCATAAAAACCGCCCCCGGATTTTCGGCCAAGACGGCCCAATTTGTCGACCATGACAGCAAGCAAGTCTTCCACGCCGGTCGGCTTGTAATCGTCCCCAAGCTCCTTTTTTGTGGACTCCATAACGCGCTTGCCAAGTTCCAGAGAGGTTTCATCAACGAGCGCCAAAGGCCCCACTGGCATGCCCAGACTCTTCGCCGCATTTTCAATAATTGCCGGCTTGATGCCCTCTTTCACCATCAACATTGCTTCGTTGAGATATGGCGGCACCACACGGTTCGTATAGAAACCACGGGTATCTTTTACGACGATCGGCGTCTTTTTGATCAGCTTGACGTAATCCAGGGATGTCGCGAGAGCACGATCGCCCGATTTTTCGCCCGGGATAATCTCTACCAGAGGCATTTTATCCACCGGTGAAAAGAAGTGAATGCCGATGAACTGGTCAGGGCGTTCTGAGTTCTTCGCAAGTCCGGTGATTGGAAGTGTCGAAGTGTTCGATGCGAAAATCACATCCTTGCCGATAACCGCTTCGGTCTTCTTGATCACGTCGGCTTTAATTTCCGGATCCTCAAAAACAGCCTCGATAATCATATCGACATCTTTCAGGTCGTTATAATCTGCCGTCGGTGTAATTCGCGCAAGAAGCGCATCGCCTTTATCCTTGGATACTTTGCCCCTGGCGACACCTTTGCTGACGATCCCTTCAGAATAGGCCTTGCCCTTCTCGGCATATTCCTGCTCGCGATCGAGAAGCACAACTTCCATGCCGCCTTTTGCCGTCACATAAGCAATCCCGGCACCCATCATGCCAGCGCCGAGAACCCCAACTTTTTTGAGGGTTTGCGCTGGAACATCCTGCGGGCGCTGCTCGCCCTTCTCCGCCGCCAGCTTGTTTACAAACAGGGTGCGGATCATGTTCTTCGCTTGTGGGCTTGCAATCAGCTTGGTGAAATATTTGCTCTCGATACGAAGCGCCGTGTCGATTGGGACAATCGACCCTTCATACAGGCACGACAGAATATATTGAACAGCCGGGTAGTTGTGCATCGTCGTTTTTTGCGCCATCGCATTTGCGCCGATGAAGAATTGAACGGCCCGCGGGTCCATAGCCCCCGCACCGCCAGGAAATTTGAAGCCTTTTCTGTCCCAGGGCTGTGCTGTCTTCGGATTGGCTTTCACCCATTCCTTTGCCTTCGCCACGATTTCATCGCCCGGCGCAATGTCGCTAATGAAGCCTTGGGCTTTGGCGGTCGCTGGATCGACAGGCTTTCCCTGGGTGGCGATCATGGCGGCATTCTGAATACCGGCAAGGCGCGGCAGACGTTGCGTCCCCCCACCGCCCGGCAAAAGTCCGACCTGAACCTCCGGCAGTCCAAGTTGAATTTTTGGATTATCCGCACACACACGGTAATGGCAGGCTAGCGCCAATTCCAGTCCGCCACCAAGAGCAAGACCGTTCAACGCGCACGCGATCGGCTTGGCGTGAGCCTCGCCTTTGAGAAGTTTCTTTGCCGGCTGACCGGACGTTTCGAATTTGCGTAGTGTCGCGTTCAATGCAAAGGAGTTCTCAAAAGCTTCCTGCATATTGGAGGCTTTTTGCCCGCCGAGCATGCGCAGGTCGGCACCCGCAAGGAAGCCCGATTTTTTGCCGGATGTAATCACTGCACCCTTGATATCATCATTGGCGCAAAACTCATCCACGAATGCCCCAAACTCGCGCATTAAGGCTTCGTTCCAGACATTCATCGACTGACCAGGCAAGTCAATTGTGACGAGCGCTATGCCGTCGCCATCAATATCTACGGAGAAAGATTCGTAAGTCATGGTTTTTGTCTCTTTAAAAATAGGAGCTGATATTGATCACAATCCCAAGTGATCGGATCACAAGCATGCCACCGGTTGCCATTAGAAGCGTCGGCAGAAATGCTCTGAACGCACGGCGAAGCCTTCCGGGACTGCGGCCGAGGCGTAAATCTTCTACGACGCCTTGCTGCGACGTGAGAGCAGACAAAGCGCCAAAGGCGGCCAGGATAATACCGTACCGAAACAGAGCTGTTACAGGTTCATCCGGTGCAATGGCCGCTTTAAGCGTCACAGCACCGCCGAGAATGGCAATAGAAAACGTCAGGATAGACTTAAGGTACTCAAATTCGAGTTCCTTGCTAAGCAAAAGGGGCGGCGTATACTCGATATCGCGATCCCCCGGCCACTTAATCATTATTGTTCTAATCACCATCGTTCTTCTGAGCCGTTGGGTTAGTTGATGCGCTCAATGATCGTTGCCGTGCCCATGCCGGCACCGATGCAAAGCGTGACAAGGGCTGTCTCTTTGCCAGAGCGTTCCAACTCGTCGACCATGGTGCCGAAGATCATCGCACCAGTTGCCCCCAATGGGTGACCCATCGCAATAGCGCCGCCATTCACGTTGATGTCGCCATGGTCGATATCGAGCGCTTGCATGAACCGCAACACAACTGAAGCGAAGGCTTCGTTAAGTTCCCAAAGGTCAATATCGCCCTTTTCCATGCCGGCTTTTTTCAGTGCTTTTTGCGCGGCGAATTCAGGCCCCGTCAGCATCATGGTCGGGTCCGAACCGATCGATGCCATCGAAACAATCCGTGCACGCGGCTTAAGATCGAGCTTATCACCGGCTTCTTTTGATCCAATCAGCACCGCGGCCGCCCCATCCACAATCCCGGACGAATTACCAGCATGGTGGACATGGTTGATCCGCTCTAGTTCAGGATATTTTTGCAAAGCAACAGCATCAAAACCTGGCATCATCTCGCCGATCCCGGCGAATGACGGTGGCAGCGCACCAAGCGACTGCATATTGGTTTCCGGACGAACGGTCTCATCATGGTCGAGCACGCTTTCGCCAATGACGTCTTTTACCGAGACGATAGACTTCTTGAAGCGTCCCTCTTCCCAGGATTTCGCCGCACGCGTCTGGCTTTCAACCGCGTAAGCATCAACATCATCCCGAGAAAAACCGTATTTGGTCGCAATAAGGTCCGCTGATACCCCCTGCGGCACGAAATAAGTCTTGAATGCCGTCGTCGGATCAACTGGCCATGCGCCGCCATCAGACCCCATGGGCACGCGGCTCATGCATTCAACACCGCCACCAATGGTGAGATCCGCCTCGCCCGATTTTACTTTGGCCGTTGCGATATTGATCGCTTCAAGCCCCGAAGCGCAAAACCGATTGACCTGAATGCCGCTCGTTGTCTGGGGAAATCCAGCATTGAGAAGCGCCGTCCGCGTGATTACCGCGCCCTGTTCGCCAACAGGGGAAACAACCCCCATTGCAGCGTCTTCTATGGCGACTGCTTTATCACCCTCCAGACCATTGCGGTCCCGAAGTGCAGAGAGCACCTGTGTCGCCATCGCGACCGGGGTGACCTCGTGCAGAGATCCGTCCGATTTGCCCTTGCCGCGCGGGGTGCGCACGGCGTCGTAAACATAGGCTTCAGTCATGACGCAGGCATCCTTTCCGTCATTAAACGCGCTTTTGGAGACTTTTCCCAAACGCGCTAGTTTTACCCGCAAGCCCCGGAAAATGGTGCGCTGCGGCCAGTTACAGACTAAGTATGACGGGCAAACCCGGCGCGCAACGAGATTACGCAGCTGCACACCACTATTCGGGCGGATAAGTTTTGCTTCCTGCCGTGAAAACAAAACGGTAAGGGGGCGCAGTATGGCGATGATAAGGTTCTAATCAGGGGATCGAAATGATGGCTCGGTCAGAAACGGCACAACGGATCAGAAACGACATTCGCGCGGATACACTGCGCGATGAAGCGTTGATCGCAAAAAGATTGATGGCAATAGCGGATTTTGCGCCGGAGGCTCGACAAAATGCAGCGACCGAGGCCCGCGATTTCGTCGAGCACGCCAGAGCGAGCGCCGCACGCTCGAGCCTTATTGATAAATTTCTGCAGGAATATGGGCTATCGACGGCCGAGGGCGTGACATTGATGCGTCTGGCCGAAGCGCTGCTAAGAACACCTGACGCGGCAACGGCTGATGCGTTGATAAAAGACAAGATCGACGCGGGCGATTGGCGTTCTCATGCCGGCAAAAGCCCGTTTCCGCTGGTGAATTTTTCCACCCGTGCGCTCATGCTAACCGCCTCCTGGGTCGATGACGTAGAAGCAAAGGATCCAACGGGACGGTTTTTAAAGGCCACCAAATCATTGCTCGATCGACTTGGCGATCCAACGATTCGCACTGCAGTTGGCCAGGCCATGGGCATTATGGGCGAGCACTTCGTTCTCGGTGAAACGATAAAAAGCGCCCTGCGTCGCGGCCAGAAATTTGCCGATCTTGGCTATACATTCTCTTTCGACATGCTCGGTGAAGCTGCCCTGACGGCCAGTGATGCAGACCGTTTTTACCAGGCATATGCTGACGCCATCAAGACAATTGCCGGATCTGTCCAATCCGACAAGATTGCAGATAATCCAGGCATCTCCGTCAAATTATCCGCGCTTCATCCGCGTTATGAATATGCGCAAAAAGAGCGAGTTGAAAATGAGCTCACATCCCGGGTTCGAGATCTCGCCATTATGGCCAAGACGTCGGGTCTGGGGTTTAATATAGATGCCGAAGAAGCCGATCGCCTCGACCTGTCACTTAATATCATCGAGGCGTTGGCGCATGATCCGGCGTTGAGCGGTTGGGACGGCCTTGGTGTTGTCGTGCAGGCGTATCAACGCCGCGCCCTCAATGTCGTTCAATGGCTCGCAAACCTGGCGCGGGAAACGAACCGACGCCTCATGGTGCGCTTGGTCAAGGGGGCTTACTGGGATTCGGAAATCAAGCGCGCCCAGGAGTTAGGGCTCGAAAGCTATCCGGTATTCACTCGCAAGCTACTGACCGATATCAGCTACACGGCGTGCGCGAAAACACTGCTCGATAATGCAGATGTCATCTATCCTCAATTTGCGACACACAATGCCCTGTCAGTTGCCTTGGTCCGCCAAATGGCACCTGAGGGCGCTGAATTTGAGCTACAGCGTCTACATGGCATGGGCGAAGCGTTGCATGATCGTCTCCTGGAAAAGGGCGCGCGCTCGCGGATTTACGCGCCCGTGGGCGGCCACAAAGAATTGCTTCCCTATCTTGTTCGCCGATTGCTTGAAAATGGTGCTAATTCCTCCTTTGTAAATCAGTTATTTGATCCCGACCTCTCAGTTGATGACATCATTGCCGATCCCCTGGCCGAGGCGCTGCAATTGGCCAGTCTTGCCAACCCGGCAATCCCGGCACCGCGGGATCTGTTTTCCGGCGAAAGATACTCATCAATAGGATGGGACTTTACTGATCCGGAAACTGCTGAGCGTTTGTCTGCCGCAGTTTCACGCGCGAATTGGCAACCACAAAAGGCATGTCCTCTCATCGATGGCGCCGAGCTTGGCGGCAAGGCGGAGCCTGTCTTCTCGCCAATAGATGGTGCCGAGATCGGCACCGTTGCCATGGCAGAAGATACCCATGTCGCTGAAGCACTTTCCACCGCGCGGCGCGGCTGTGAAAATTGGGCTTCGACTTCCCCCACTGAACGGGCCAAGATTCTACGCACCGCCGCCACCGCCTTGGAGAAAAACGGCGAGGCGTTTATGGCCATCGCTTGTCAGGAAGCCGGGAAAACCATTCCAGATGCGATCGCAGAAGTCCGCGAAGCGGTAGATTTTCTCAACTATTACGCAGCCCGAGCTGAAACGGCAGACCGCCAACCTTATGGCGTGATTGCGTGTATCTCACCCTGGAACTTTCCTCTTGCGATCTTTGTAGGACAGATCGCAGCCTGCCTCGCTGCGGGTAACACCGTTATTGCAAAGCCAGCAGAACAAACACCGCTAATTGCTTTCAAAGCGATCAAGCTCTTGCACGAAGCTGGGATCCCCGCAAACGCACTCCAGTTTCTGCCTGGGGACGGTCCCTGCGTAGGGGCACCCTTAACGCGTAGCCCCGATATTGACGGCGTGCTGTTCACAGGCTCAACGGACACAGCGCAGATGATAAACCGGTCGATGCGTGAACAGGGCAATGGGAACGGTCTACTGGTTGCAGAGACGGGCGGCATCAACGCCATGATCATCGATTCAACAGCCCTGCTTGAGCAAGCCGTTCAAGATGTCGTCGCGTCAGCATTTCAAAGCGCCGGCCAAAGGTGCTCAGCATGCCGATTAGTGCTGGTTCAACGGGACATCAAAGAACGATTCATCCAGATGCTTGCCGGCGCGATGCATGAGCTAAGCATTGGCAATCCGGCACGCCTGCGAAGTGATGTCGGCCCGGTAATCGACCAGGACGCCAAAGAACGGATCGATGCTCATATCGACAAGTTGAAAAATAGTGCCAGACTGATCGCCCAAACCCCGTTTGGCGAGTGCCCACCGGATGGACGGTTTATTGCGCCGACGGCGTTTGAGCTTTCATCCATTGATGACCTGGAAGAAGAGATTTTTGGCCCTGTCCTTCACGTGGTTCCTTTTGACGCGGACGATTTGTTAGCAAGCATCGATCACGTCAATTCTCTCGGCTTTGGTTTGACAATGGGACTGCACACGCGAATTGATGACACAATGGAAGAGGTCGCTGCCAAGGCGCGGGTCGGAAATTTATACGTAAACCGCAATCAGATCGGCGCGGTCGTCGGGGTCCAGCCTTTTGGCGGTGAAGCCCTTTCCGGCACAGGCCCCAAAGCCGGTGGCAACCAGTATGTTGCAAACCTTCAGCGTACCGAAACGTTTGAACATCAGGTCTCAAACTGGACCATAAACGAGCAAACGCCGCCCCCCCTTTTGAACCAGCAAATAGAACATTTAAGCGCAACGCTGAACAATATTGGCCTCGATAAGTCGGCACGCCGGGCAAATTTCATCGAAGCTGCGAGAAAAGCGGGTGAAAATGGTGACGCCCATGCGGTTGAGGTACTGCGGCAGGCGGCAAGTTTGACCCATGATATTGAGAGCCCGGTTGAGCTACCCGGCCCAACTGGTGAGTCTAATACCGTGCTCATAAAAAGCCGCGGGATTGTACTTTGTCTCGGCCCCGAAATAGCGTCTACGGTGAACCAGGTGGCGCGGGCGTTGGCGCTCGGCAATGGTGTCATCTGCAATGATAGTCTGGCGGCGGGTCTGAAACAGTCGCTGACCGGGACACCGTTAGAGAGTTCAATCCTGGGCACGGCATTGTCCAATGGTGTGTCCAGACGTTTGCTGGCAGACCCGCGATTGCAGGCTGTTGCATTTGATGGCGACAAGGCAAGTTTTACGCTGCTCGCGCAGGTGCTGGCACGCCGCAGCGGTCCGATTATTCCAATCCTGTCGGAACACGCCCCATTATGGCGGTATGGAACAGAGCGCACACTTACAATCAACACCACAGCCGCGGGCGGTGATGTTCGGTTGTTGTCTGCGCAATGATTAGAAACAGTCATCCGTTAACCAGCGTGCGCGCTTGAACATTAAACCGACCCGCGCCAGCATGAGAGCTCTTTGAGGGAAAACAGATGCATTTGTCGCGTACATAGGGCGTTTCATCGATTGTATCTTGTTCATCATGGGAAAACCGGCTTCGTTTCGAAGAAGCCGCAACAAAAGAGCGGCCGATGAGCAATAAAATGACCGCTGTCGATATCGCACCACCGATAAAAGGCCCGTTTTTGGACGAGCAAGGCAGTAGCCGGCGCGCGCTCAACTGGTTTTTTGCAAGCAAAAAACGCTTGTTTTGGCTGCTACAGATTGGCGGCTGGACGGGCTATTTTTTCTTCCACGTATTATTGGTCTCTTCGCTGGTTTTCGGCGCATTGTTATCTACGCAATCCATCGCCTTCTCCCTTTCAATGTCGGCAATCGGTTTTTTAACTACCACAATTGTTTTAAGGCCCGTTTTTCGGGTGGCCAGACACTTGCCGCCTGCTACCCTGCTGGCCAGCGTAATTGGTGCTACACTTGTCTTGTGTATTGCCATGGCAGCACTAAAAGCACTCATCTTTGTGCAGATTTTCGGTGAGGGTTGGATCCAGGGACGTATTGATCAATTGGGTACGGATAATTTCTTTCTCCTTTTGCAGCCCGACCTGCCACCCAACCTCTTTCTTCTCGGCTCGTGGGGTGGGTTTTATTTCGGGATCAATTACTACCTCACCTTGCGAGATGAAGGCGAACAGTTACTTCATGCAGCACGACTGGCCGAACAGGCACAGTTGAAAATGCTCCGCTATCAACTTAACCCGCATTTTTTGTTTAATACGCTAAATGCCATTTCGACGCTCGTAATTACCGAAGACGCACGTCATGCAAATGAGATGTTGACCAAGCTGTCAGCGTTTTTGCGCTACTCGCTAGATAGCGATCCATTACAAACGACCTCTTTCGCAGAGGAATTGCACGCATTGCAATTATACCTGGATATTGAAACGACGCGTTTTGGCGAGCGCTTGCAGATTATTCAGCACGTTGACAATGAAGTGTTGGAAGCGCGCGTGCCGTCCTTGATCCTCCAGCCCGCGATTGAAAACGCCATCAAATACGCGATCGGTAAAATGGAGTCGGGCGGCATCATCGAAATCATTGCGTGCCGCGAGGGTGATGCATTGAAACTTCAGGTCTGCGATAATGGCCCTTATGCGCCGGACAAGCCAGAGAAAATTCTCTCGCACGCCGGATCCGGTGTCGGATTGGTAAATATGCGCGAGCGTTTGCAGCACCTTTACGGTTCGGCACAAACATTCACCGTTTCAAAACGCACACCGCGTGGTTTTTGCGTGACATTGACACTCCCATTCGACAAACGGAACCAGATATATGGCTGAGCAAGACAAAACGCCGGCGAACCAGAAGATCCGGGTCATTTTAGTCGACGATGAGCCACTTGCGAATGTGGGCATGCGTGCGCGCCTGGAGAATTATTCGGAAATTGAAATCGTTGCGGAATGCCTGAATGGCCGCGATGCTGTGAAGCAGATTAAAGCACATGCGCCGGATCTGGTTTTTCTGGACATTCAAATGCCGGTCCTGGACGGTTTCGGCGTCGTTCGCGCATTACTCGGCGGCCCGGCACCGCTTATTATTTTCGTCACAGCCTACGACAAATACGCCATTGATGCATTCAAATCGAATGCGCTGGATTATCTGGTAAAGCCCGTGGATGCTGCGCGCTTGGATGGCGCGATTGACCGCGTTCGTGATGCCATTCGCTCGCGCACCGCAGCGAGTCGTGAGTCGCGCCTTGTGGAGCTGCTGGCCTCGTTAAGCGATGAGAATCGCGACCAGATCAAAGAACTTATCGACGATCCCGACTGGGCGAGGAAAGATCAGTTTTCCGAGCGTTTGAGCTTCAAAGACGGCTCGAAGG
>SHAI01000037.1 GCA_004213235.1 Parvularculaceae bacterium | reverse complement strand
CTCCGAACGCCACGCGTCTCTTTCCACCCGCCCCGCACCCAGATTGAGACGGCATTTAAAATAGTATTCTTTTCAGAGGCTTGGCGAGAATGGACTGCGCCGCAGTTGCGGTGAATTTGACCGCTAGGGGTGCGAAAACAGACACCCGAAGGCGGCGTGGTGGTGCGGGGCGGCGCGAAGGGCCGCGTGACGTCTATAAACGAACCCTGCTAAAGGTGGGGCATGACCAGGGTCCCGGTATGCCAAAAGCGCGCTAAGAGCTTAACAACGAAGGAACGAGATTTTGAGCCGCACACATATCATGGGCATTGTGAATGCCACACCGGATTCTTTCTCCGATGGCGGAATGTTTGCAGATGCCATGGCGGCGGTCGATCACGCCTTGATGCTGGTGGATGAGGGTGCGGATATTTTAGACATTGGCGGGGAATCAACCCGGCCTGGTGCCACGGCCATTTCAGTCGAAGAGGAATTGCGCCGCGTTGTACCAATTATTGAAGCCCTCGCCCAGCAAACACCGGCAAAGATTTCCATCGACACCCGAAAACCGGAGGTGGCCCGGGCATGCATCGCCGCCGGCGCGTCGATCTGGAACGATGTCTCAGCGTTGAGCTTTAGCGCCGACAGTGTTGAGACCGCCGCACAATTGGGATGCGACGTGGTTTTAATGCACGCGCAAGGCGATCCCAAAACGATGCAGGATGATCCGCAGTATGATGATGTTATCGAGGAAGTGTATAACTTCCTCGATGGGCGGAAGAATGCGGCCATTGCGGCGGGCGTGTGCGCGGCGCGTATTTTTGTCGATCCGGGAATTGGGTTTGGTAAAACGCTGCAACACAATATTGCCTTGCTCGCCTCGCTCGGCCGGTTCAAGCAATTGGGACCGGTTCTTTTAGGCGCGTCCCGCAAGCGCTTTATCGCCGCGCTTGATCGCGATGGTCCCGCGCATGCGCGCCTTGGCGGATCTATCGCGGCAGCGCTGATCGCAGCTGGGCAAAATGTTGATATTGTCCGTGTGCACGATGTCGCTGAAACCCGTCAGGCACTGGCGCTGCATCGCGCCATTGGCAAAGTCGGGTGAGCCATTCTATCCCGCACGCTTAATCAAATTGTCCAGGGCGTTGAAGAATTGATCTCGCAAGTGGTCGCTCTCCATCAGGATCTCATGGCGTGCTTCGGCGATGAATAAATGTTCAATATTTTCGTTCTGGGTCGCTAGCGCGGCATGGTCATCGGAGACCACAAGATCGTCGTGTTCAGCGGAGGCAATGAGTGTCGGGATTTTCACCCCGTTTATGCGCCCGTCGGTGTGCAATGCATCGCTGCCATTGAGAACAGCCTGCACCCAGCCAAATGTTGGTGCACGCACGCATGCGGACGGATCAGCGGCTTGCAAGTCTGCGAAAACCTGAAAGCGTGTCAGATCAGATGTAAGTGCATCTGCTTCGAAGACGGGCGCATCATCTTTTGGCATTTTCACCGGCAGGCCGGTCGCGCCGAATATACCAAGGCCCGATGCAATGGCGCGAAAGACCACTTCTTGAACCGGATGGCCTTTGAGTTTTGTCAATGGCGCGCTAAAGGCCGCTGCGCGAAAACGCACATCCCCTTCACTCAGCATCAGGAGCGAAGGTAGTCCCCCCATAGAATGGGCCAGCAGATAGTATGGGCCGGGTAGAGACGGCGCAACGGCACGATCAAAGAAGCTGGAAAGGTCGTTCTTATAAGTTTCTATACTGTCAATATGGCTGCGGCGGGTATCGGCAAGCAAACGGCCTGACATGCCCTGTCCGCGCCAATCCATCATCGCGCAGGCATATCCGCGTGCGTGAAGGTCCTTGACCGTTTCGAAATATTTTTCGATGAACTCAGACCATCCCGGCAAAATCAGGAACGTACCCTTCGCCCCATCAAGGGGAAAATGCGCGCCACGCAAATGCGCGCCATCATTGGCTTTAAACTTGAAGGCCTTTGCGCCGTCTGGGGGCTCGTTTGTATCGATACGAATGAAATTCATCAAAGTTGGATCCTTCGCGCCTTACCGTTAGCGGCCCTTCATCACGAGACGTGCCATAACGCTCATATCGCCAGCGATTTGAAGTCGGCCTGATAGATATGCGTTTTCAAGGGCTCTTGTGCGTTGTAATACCGACATCAGAGTCGTTTTACCCGAAAGCCAAATTGTCGATGGCTCCTTTGGGGGCAATTCGCTGACAACAATTTCCTCCCCGCGCCCATCAATATAGAAAGGGGCGCTGTCATGGGGGCTGATTTGCAGCACAGCGCCAAAATCGCCGTGAAACGCGGCGCGGGCGGCATTGATCAGGTCTTCATCGACCAAAGGTGTGTCATCTTGGGGCATGGTCTGGCGCTTATAGCCCGATTTCAGCTTAAAGGCGAACCAGGCTCACTCGATAAGACACAGCGACGTTCACGGGTCGAGTTTTTTGCCAATGTGCCCCTTGAATTTTATCTAAATAGACCCAGATCACGCTCTGCAGGCGGCCTTGATGGCGTCTGCCCGCACCTGAAGAGCGGCGTTGGGTGATCTGTTGATGCCCTGAACGTCGGGCGCGGTTTCATTAACCTTGCTTCATGAGAAGGTATCACAAAATGCGTAATTACGATTTGACCCCGCTTTATCGCAACACCGTTGGTTTTGACCGGATGTTCGATCTGCTTGAAAATATTGGCAAGGTCGAAGGTAGTGGCGGTTACCCACCATATAATATCGAACGTCTCGATGAAGACGAATATCGCATCACCCTGGCCGTTGCCGGGTTTAGCGAAGACGAATTAGAAATCGTGGTCCACGAGAACACGTTGACGGTTGCCGGCGTACGACCCGAAGGCGACGAACAGCGTACTTTCCTGCATCAGGGGATTGCTGGCCGCTCGTTTGAGCGCCGCTTCCAGCTTGCCGACCATGTAAAGATCGAAGGTGCCTCGCTGAAAAATGGTCTTTTGAATGTGGCATTGAAGCGAGAAATCCCGGAAGCGAAAAAGCCGCGGAAAATATCCATCTCGGCTGACGCAATCGGCAAAGAAACGCTTAAACCTGTAAATGCTGCATAATTAAGCAACACCTGGCGGGCGGTATGCGTAACCTTGCCGCTCGCTGGTTGTACAGTTTCTACTGCGCCTATAAGGGGCGTATATTGCGACCCTCCGCGCAATATATATGCGCCTCAGAGCACTTTTTCTGGCAAACCCCTCCCCCTGCCAGATTGAGTGCTCTTTTTTGTTTTTGCAATGAATAGTTTGAACAATCTGTGCTCAGATGATGTGTTGCAGGTGCGCGCGCGATGGGCACGATTTTGCAATATGTTCACTCGATCAGGCAGAACCGATCTCCGCGCCGCGCTATGTGATGACCTCTGGCCACGACCTGTTGAGACTGCGACGACGCGGGAAAGCGGATCTTGTTTGTATGGTTATAATGGATGAAATGAACCCGCGCCCTGACACTGTCCGGGAGATCGGCGAAGCGATCCATGGTTTCGCTGACGCGGGGGTGGGGGATGGCGCTCATGTCGCGCCCCGGTAATTCCTTGTCGTCAAAAAATGTCGCATCAAGAAAGGCAGCGTCTACCGACGCGACCAGCGCCTTTATATCAACACCATATTCGGCCTTCCATTCGTCCCAGTCATCGATATCGGGAATAAACAGCGCCGAACGCGTGCCGGCTTTGATCAGATAGCCCACGGTTTCCGATAGTTCATCTCTGTGCGGAACACGCATGGATGAAACTGATACATCATCGCTTAGCCTGGTCGTTGACCCCGGCGGGCTTGCAAGCAGGTTGATATTGCCAATGCCAACGAGCTGCGACCATGGTCCATTTTCGCGGAGAAATGACGCCATCTGGGGTGCTGCGAACACTGGCAGCCCGGCCGTATTTGCTGCCTCGCGTCCCAGCATGATGAGCCCGGCATAGTGGCCGATATGGGCATGGGTGAGAAAAATGCCATGTAGACCAAGATTGGGGCGTTTCGCTTTATAAACCTGATCAAGCAATTGAACCTGCTCGCGGATGTCCGGCGTCGCGTCAAAAAGATAGCGTTGGTCCGTGCGCCGATCGACCAGCCCAAGCGAGGTGGCAAAAAGCCGCCGGGCGGGATCTTTCCATGCCGGATCATCCGGGTTGCCAATCTGCGGCGCGCCAGCATCTTGTCCGGCACCCAGGACGATAAGTTCCACCGCGCAGATGGAAGGGTCGGTAAGTCTAGGCATTGCCGCCAGGGCCCGTCCACCGAGCGTCATGGCACATAGCGCCATGAGCATTAGGGGTTTGGCCAGGGTTTTCATCTGACGGAAATCAGCGCCCGCGCAGCATCAAAAAGCTCTGCATTGGTTGCGAGGATAGATTTTTTGTGAAGTGGGTCGTCACCGGGCTCAATCTCGCCAACCAAGCCGCCAGCTTCCTTGACCAGAACGATGCCCGCGCCGACGTCCCACGGGTTCAGATTGCGTTCCCAATAGCCGTCAAACCTGCCAGCGGCGACAAAGGCAAGATCCAGCGCCGCTGAACCAAAGCGCCGAATGCCAGCGGTTGCCTCTAGGACCCGTTCGGTTTCGTTCAGCGCCCGTGTGCGGCCTGGATTGCCTTTGAATGGCAGGCCGGTGGCAAACAGGCATTCTTGCAGATCTTTCCGGCCTGAAACACGCAATCTGCGGTCGTTCAGCCACGCGCCTTCACCCTTTTCAGCCCAATATAGTTCATCGGTTGCCGGATTATAAATTACACCGGCATAGGGCTTGCGATCGCGCTCCAGGCATATGGAGATGGCGAACTGGGGCAAGGCGTGCATGAAATTTGTGGTCCCGTCCAAAGGGTCAACAATCCAGCGGTTGGAATTGTCTGAGCCTTCAACTTCGCCGCGTTCTTCCATCAAGAAGCCGTATTTGGGGCGCGCTTTCGATAATTCTTGAAACAGGATTTCTTCCGCGCGCAGGTCCGCGGCGGTGACAAAATCCGCTGCACCTTTTTTAGAAACCTGAAGATTGCCGATTTCGCCATAGTCGCGATTGAGCCCTTTGGCCGCGACCCGGGCTGCTTTGACCATGACATTTATAAGGGCGGAATAGTGCGCCATAGGAGATATCCACAATTAACTGAGGGGGTAGCGCGCGCCGCGCTTCGACCGGCACCATAGTGGCCCCGTCAGCCGGAGCAAGCGCAATCGGGCGCTTATGCGCGGGCAAATGCAAATTTCCTTGGTGCTTTTGGCGCTTTACAGGTGCCGCCCCGTCGATAAAACCAGAGGTGAGGGTTAAGAATTTCACCTTAATTCACCATGGGAGCATCAAGGCCAGAATGACTGAATTACCCGCCAATGGCACCGCCACAGCAAACGATGTCAATCTCGATCCAGCGAAAGTTGCTGGCGCGGCGATGAAAATTCTGACCGAAGACCCGCGGTTCAAAGTGACGGAGGCGGAAATTCGCGGCAATGTGTTCCGCGTTTTTGAAAACGCCCCGCCCAGTCTTACCGGCTTGCTGATGGCGGGCGCGGCCCATGGCGATAAACCCTTCCTGATTTATGAAGATGAAGTCTGGACATTCGCGCAAACCTGGGAGCAGGCGCTACGGCTTGCTGATGGCCTTAAAAATACATTCGGTCTGGGGAAGGGTGACAAAATTGGCATTGCCATGAGGAATTATCCTGAGTGGTGTGTCGCATATATGGCAATTTGCTCGCTCGGGGCGGTGTCTGTCCCGCTGAATGCCTGGTGGAAAACCGAAGAGTTGGAATACGCCATCCGCGATTGTGGTGTGAAGCATATCTTTGTCGACGCGCGCCGACTGGATTATTTGAAGCCGATCCGGGCTGAGTATGAGCTTTCGCTCATCCTGACCCGCGAAGATGGTGACGGCGCTGACCATCTTTATGCGGATGTTATCGCTGCAGGCGCGCCGACGCCGCCGGTAACCGACATCGACCCTGAGGACGATCTGTCAATTGTCTATACTTCCGGTTCGACGGGAAGTCCCAAAGGTGTGGTATTGACCCATCGCGGCGCTGTTTCCGCATTGATGAGTTTTGGGTTCCTCGCTGCCGTGGTGAAGGAGGTCCAGGGCGGTGTGTCAGTATTTGGCAACAATCCGGGGATCTTGCTGGGTGTGCCATTATTCCATGTGACGGGAAGTCATGCGATTTTCCTTCTGTCATGGATGGTCGGCCGGCGAATGGCGATCATGTATCGCTGGGACGCGGTCAAAGCCTGCGAACTGATCCGCAAATTTGAGTTGACGAACTTCGTGGGCGTGCCGGCGCAGTCGTTCGAATTGATTGACGCTGCAGGCCCTGAAGGCTTGCCGAGCATTCTGGACATTGGCTCAGGTGGTGCCAAGCGTCCACCTGATCATGTTCGAAAGCTCAAAAAACGGTTTGCAAACGCCAATCCGTCATCGGGATATGGCCTTAGCGAAACCAATGCTATTGGCGCTATCTGCTCCCTTGGTGACTATCAGCGCAAACCAGATGCGGCAGGGAAAACTGTCCCGCCACTGACGGATATCAAGATCGTCGGGGATGACGGCGCAGATTGCGCCATGGGCGATGTTGGCGAGGTGTGGATACGCTCGGCGGCGCTTTTCCGTGGTTATCATAATCTGCCCGAAGCGACAGAAAAGGCGATCACGCCTGATGGTTGGTTCCAGACCGGCGATCTTGGCAAAATGGATGAGGAAGGGTTCCTTTACATTGTCGACCGGTTGAAGGATCTCATCATTCGGGGCGGCGAAAATATCTCCTGCCTTGAGGTCGAGGGGAATGCCTACACCCATGATGATGTCGCGGAGGCATGCGTGTTCTCCGTGCCCGATGACGTCCTGGGTGAACGGGTCGGGCTGGTTGTTTATGCCAAGGAAGGCAAGACAATTGAGCCCCAGGCCTTGCGCGATTTCATGGCTCAGGAGCTCGCCGGGTTTAAAGTGCCGGAGCGGATCTGGTTGTCGCCGCAACAATTGCCACGCCTTGGCACCGGCAAATTTGATAAAATCACGATCAAACGATTTGCGTTGCAGGCTCCGCCTCATTGGAAGGTATAGCAGCCGGAAAAGGGACGGGTGTGCGTCCGGCGCGGAAAAGTCGTCTGGG
Organism: Parvularculaceae bacterium; assembly: GCA_004213235.1. Taxonomy (GTDB): domain Bacteria; phylum Pseudomonadota; class Alphaproteobacteria; order Caulobacterales; family Parvularculaceae; genus MED-G105. The sequence continues at coordinate 7,137 of SHAI01000037.1, read as the reverse complement.
GATCAAGTAAACCGTTCTCGCGTCATTTTTTCCCGCCATATCCCTCCTGTTTCGTCCTTCCGCCCCATCAATTGCGGCGCTTGGTGATGTGATCCTCCAGATCATCGGGATCGACGTCATCTTCATTAAGAAGGGGGGTGGCCACGGCCATCCCTGCTGCACTGGTGGAGGTCTTGTCGCCGGTCACCAATGGGTGCCAATCGGGCAGATCCTGCCCGCGTGCCAGCCTGCGATAAGCGCAGGTGTCAGGCATCCAATCCAGCGCACCAGCATTATCCGGCGTTAGCTGAACGCAGCCCCTAACCCGCGACAGACGGTTGGCGTAATCAGAACATTGGCGTTTTTTTGCATCAAACAAACGGCAGGCAACATTTGTTTCCCAAACGTCGTCACAGTCTTCATCTCGAAGCAGTACCAGGCAACATTTGCCGCAGCCATCGCATAGGGACTCCCACTCGACGTCGTTCATCTCCGATAGTGGTTTTGTGCGCCAGAATGCAGTGTCGGCCATTGGAACCTTAAGGGATGCGGATCTGAGGTAATCTGGACCTCAAACAGAATGGGTCTGAAGCAAACGATCCCGAACCAATAGCAAGAGCTCTGGTCCTGTCAAAGTTACCCAAATGTGCCGTCTGGAAGATTATCATAACAGTGCGCACGCTTTTGGCCATTCTCCCGCCATGTTGCGAGCGCAGCGTATCGGGCATATTGTTTATGGGGACGGTTAACGTGCGCATGCGGTGGGCGTTGGCAATCATTTGGTTGGGCGGTAGCATTTTGTGATGGGGAATTTTCTTCATATAGGCGCTGAGGCGTGGCGTGACCTTATAGCCGGTGTGCGCAGTGTGTTGCCGGCGCAGCGAACACGTGCAGGTAGACCAGCACGCAAAGGCGCGCGCGCGCCCAAACGCCAGAAGAATCCTTCAAGAAATTCCGCCCCTTTCTTTACGCCCGGATGGCACCGTCGTGCTGGCATTGAGGGGGTGTTGGTTTCCATTTCCCTCGGGTTCGTTGGTGTGCCGACATTCTTGTATCTGGTGTTATTTTACATTGCGCCAGAACCGCCGGACGAGGCTAATCTTTGGGCGGTCAATCGGTTACCGTCGATTGTAATCCTTGATCGCCAAGGGGAGGAGATTGCCCTGCGCGGCGCGCGCTATGGTGAATCTGTACCGGTGAAGGAGTTGCCCGATTATTTCGTGCAGGCCATTCTCGCCACGGAAGACAGGCGTTTCTACCGGCACAAAGGCGTAGATCCGCGTGGTATTGCGCGCGCTGCATTCAGCAATATACGTACAGGAACGATTTCTGAAGGTGGTTCGACAATCACCCAGCAATTGGCAAAGAACCTGTTTCTGACGCCTGAGCAATCCTATCTGCGTAAAGCGAAAGAGGCGTTGCTCGCCCTGTGGATTGAGGGGCGTTATGACAAGGATCAGATCCTGTCATTATACCTGAACCGGATTTATATGGGGGCGGGGGCATATGGCGTTGAAAGCGCGGCGCAAACTTATTTTGGCAAATCCGCGCGGGATGTCACGCTTTCCGAGGCGGTATTACTTGCCGGCCTGCCAAAGGCGCCATCGGCCCTGGCACCTACGAATAATCCCTTTGGTGCGCAGGACCGCGCAAATGAAGTGCTCGGGAATCTTGTCGAAATCGGTGCCATCTCCGCGGCGGAAGCGGCCGATGCGCGCCTGGATCCGGCGCAGATTGTCAGCAATGCCGACAAAGCCGAACTTGGCTATTTCTTTGATTACGTCACGAAAGAGGCCTATGAGCGCGTTGGTGCAGGACAAAAAGATCTGATCATCCACACGACGATTGACAGGCGCTTGCAGCGTGCGGCTGAAAAAGCCGTGAAATCCCGGTTGAGTGTCGATACTAAACAGGCAGGCGCAACCCAGAGTGCGCTCATCGCTTATGACAATCAGACCGGTGCCTTGCGCGCGATGGTTGGCGGTCTTTCCTATGTGGAAAGCCAGTTTAATCGCGCGACACAGGCCAAACGCCAACCCGGATCAGCATTCAAACCATTCGTATACGCAGCGGCTTTTGAAAACGGTTTGACGCCCGTAAGCGAATTTGTTGATCGGCCTGTCAATATCGCCGGGTGGAGACCGGCTAACTACAACAATGGCTATGAAGGGCGCATGCGCCTCACGGAAGCCATGGCGCGATCGATCAACACTGTCGCGGTACAGGTGTCGGAAAAGATCGGACGCGACAAGGTGATCGAATTGGCGCACCGCATGGGGTTAAGCTCTGATATTCCGGGGGCAGAAGCTGGCATCGCGCTGGGCGCCTTTAGTGCGACATTGGAGGATTTAACCCGGGCCTATATTCCGTTTGCGCGGGGTGGGAGAAAATCGAGCCCGCACGCAATTGTCCGCATAGAGGATAATGACGGGAATACGCTCTACCAGAACGAATCCACCTCGAATGATAATCAGCGGGTATTGGATCGACAAATAGCAACGGACATGACCCACATGCTATTTCAGGTCGTTAATGGGGGCACGGGCGCGCGGGCGCGCCTCGCCGGGCGTGATGTGGTCGGGAAAACAGGAACTACCAATGATTGGCGCGATGCGTGGTTTGTGGGATACTCTGCGCAGATCACGGCCGGTGTTTGGGTGGGTAATGATGAATACCGACCGATGAAAAAGATCACCGGCGGCGCGCTACCGGCGGAAATTTGGAAGTCGTTTATGTCAGAGGCCCACTCAAACGCGCCAAAACGTCGACTTGCAGGGGCATTTCCGGTGCGCGTTGAGCGAGATCGCGATCAGATCGGTGCGTTCTATACGGAATTGTTGGGCGATTTTGACCGACTTAAAAATGGTGGCAGGGTTCGGCGGTCGCGTCGGGACGATGACTGATTATGGGTAAGAATGCCAATAGCCCTCGCTGTGTCGCAGCGCGTTGAGGAACCTGCAGTTGAGGAACCTGCAGTTGAGGAACCGGGCGCTGAGGAACCGGGTGTTGGGGAAGCGGGCGTTTGGGTAAACGCCGCCGCGCTCAGGCTGTTCTGATATACGACGATGTGTTCGTCAGCACGGTTTCGTCCGGGAGGCGGACCGTCTGCACGATTTCCATCCGGTTGCCGTCTGCGGACAGGGTGCGCATGGCGGTCATCAATTGTTCGCCCTTCCAGAATGCCGCTGAGTCCAGACGGTCATCGGCCGGCGTATCGATTGATAATGCATCGACCAGAATGCCGCCGTCGAAGGGGGCGGGTACCCCATTTGGTGCGCCGCGGAAGGTGGTGTCATGAACCTGCCCTTCGGCGTCGGTAAGCGTCATCCTGATCACGACCTCCCCGGCCGATTGTGAAATATCGATCATGCTCTTTTGTGGTGGCGCCCCTTGTTCGAACGCGCAGCTGTCCGGATCCAGAGCCCATCGGCCAAGGAAGCGTTCATATCGCAGGGCGGGTTCAGTCAAGGTAGTGGTTCCCTATCGTTCGACGGTCCGCAAAGATGCGCCATCGGAAAATCTGTTCGGCACCCGATAAACGTAAGAGAAGTGCGTTCTTATTTTCTGGCATCGGGTTCGATGATGTTTTTTCGTGTTGCGTTAGTGCGTACCATTGTTCTGTTAGTCACGGGCGTCAATATTTGTCCCGGCGCGCGGGAGTGCCGCGCCCGATGCCTCAAAGGCGAAGGATGCTGAATGCTGACGGGATCGGTATTGTTTCGCGCTTTTTTCAGCGGTCGGGAGTTTGGCGTAATCTAGGTTCTGGCCATCCGTGGGTGGCCACATCAGTTCGTAAGGGAATGTTCCAGTGAGGTTATTTTGATGAGACAGTTCAGACCCGGCGTAATGTGCGCTGTGCGGGCGCTCATTGCCATGGCGGTGATGCTGATCTCCGGTACCGGGGCAATGGCATCACAATGGGCAATAGACAAAAGCGCCAGCACGCTCGGATTTCGCGCCAAACAGGAAGGCGGTGCCTTTGAAGGCGTTTTTGAAAACTGGTCCGCTGAGATTGTTCTCGATCCGGCTGATTTATCGGGCGCGCGCATTCATGCTGTTATTGATCTATCGTCGGCCAAAACCGGCGACAGGGCGCGGGATCAAGCCCTGCCGGGCAATGACTGGTTTGATGTAAAGACAAAAACCGAGGCTGAATTTCTCGCCGAGAAAATCGTCTATGCCGATGCTGATGGAACATATATTGCAACGGGAACCTTATCGCTGCGCGACGGGGTAAAACCGGTGATGCTGCCGTTTACCCTGAAGATTGATGGCGATACCGCGCGCGCCGCTGGTGAAACGGTGTTGCTCCGCACGGATTTCGGTGTCGGCCAGGGCGCTTTTGCGACCGATGAATGGGTCGGGCTGAATGTCACGGTGTTCGTTGATATAACAGCATCGCGCTAGGCGGCCCGGGCGAAACCTCGCCTCGCCGGGGGATGACGTCTTTGTCGGTGATTTGGTCAGATCTTAAATGGGATCATAAAACGGGCCATGAAACGGGCCAAGAAACGGGTGATGAAACGGGCTGATGCCGAGCTTGAAATTTAATCTCCGAAACACTACCTATAGTAGCATATGAAACGGAACTCTCTCATTGCGGGATTATTGTGTGCAGTGCTCTGGCCGATGGCAGCGCTCGGCGCGGCGCGGATTGATGGGCCCATTGAGGCGCGCCTTGTCCGGGTGATTGACGGGGACACTCTTGTGGTCGTCGCAGAAGTATGGCCGGGCGTGGAGGTGGAAACGAAGGTTCGCCTCCTCGGAATTGATACGCCGGAGATCCGGCGGGCGGCCTGCGCCGCTGAACGGCAGAAGGGGCTGCGCGCGCGCGGTTATGTGAGTGCCGCCATGGCGCGCGGACCGGTAGCGCTCACCGATATTCGTCACGGCAAATATGCTGGCCGGGTGCTGGCGCGGGTTGAAACGGAAAAAGGCGATCTGGGACGCGGCTTGCTGCGCGCAGGGCTGGCGCAACCCTATAAGGGCAAAAAATCCTGGTGCTGAATGATGAACGATGCGCGCTGGGTCCTGCTTGCGCGCTGGATCCTGCTGGGCGGGCGCTGACCTGGTGGCAGTTAGCGGTAGAAAAGCGTCTCCGCGCCGGTAAATGCCCATGGCTCGGGCAGGTCGATGCATGATTGAACATCGCCGCGCAATTCCATTTTCATTGTTGCCGGTGCCCGGTCTTCCTGCTTGCCGGAGACTTCAAACAAGAGCACGCCATTGATACGCGGGCCAACGAAATTCGCGCGCAACCCCTGATAGCAGTAAATACGCCCAGCCTCGGTCCGGCCAAATGGCTGGTTGATCCGCCCATGGCTGCGCCCGTCTGGTGCTGCGGCAAAGGAAAGAAAATCCTGTGCGGCGGCTTCGCGGGCGGATTTTGCCTTCGGTGTCAGGGCAACAAGATCAGGAGAGAATGAGCGCAACCGTCCGTGCAGGGCAAAAATCTGCCGCTGCGGGTCCACACTGTCGGGTGCCAGGGCAATCGCGCGCAGCCGTGTCGCAACCCCATTATGGGAGGCATCGGTAAACCAGGCCCCTTGCGCCGTGTCCGGAATATCCGCCAGCGCGGTGCGGCACGCATTCTCGCCTTTGGCGCGGCGCATCCCGTACACGTCGCCGAGTTTCTGCGTCCATTCGGTGCGCAGGCGCGTCGGCAGATAATCAAGCGGGCATTGCGCCTGGGTATGGTCAAGGGCAATCGCCGAGAGGAGTTCCGGCGTGACGCCCAAAACCCGGCCCGCCAGATAGGGGTTGGTGCGATAACGCTCCGGGCGCACCAGATCCTTTGCCGCCTGGCGGGTATCGATAAGCGCCACATCAAACCCGTCGGCGGTACCAATTTCCGCACCGGCACGCACACGCAGCTGGGTGCGCACGGCGCTATGGTCCGGCCCGTCAATCTGCGCGAATGCGGCAACGCCGCCCGCCCGGCGCACCAGATCGGGCAGCAAGGTGTCCAGATCCCCCAGCTGAATGGCCACATTCTCGCAGGTGCGCAGATGCACCGTCCAGGATTGGCCAGTCGCCGCGCCCGTGGCATCGCGCAGGATACGCCGTTCAATCGCGGTAATGTCCGCGCGCGCCGGGGCCATTACCCGGGTGGTGCGCCGTTCAAAGGCCGTTGCCCCTTTGCGGGTATTGATCCGGATAAACGGCGCGGGCAGTGCTTCGCCCGGCGCGGTAACCCCGCCCAGAGGTGAAACCGAGAGGACATCTGCCAGATCGGCAAATGGCTGCGTGATGATCGACCCGGCGAGGGGGCAGGCTTTATCGGCCAGTGGCCCGCGCTGAAATCCGTCACCCAGGGCGGCGAGATGCGCCCCCGCGCCCGCCGGTGCTGCGGGATAGATGACCGCCGCGATCAAAATCGCGCAAGCCGTCGCCGCAGCCGCAAGACGTGTGAAAAACATCACTCTACCCAAAACAAACGCGCTGACCCGAAAACATGCCAGCCCGCCAGCTCATAACCGAAAACCCATAACCAAAAGCGTAGGGCCAGAATATTACTGACAGCAAAACAGCCAGCAGAACGAGACACCAGAATCGCGGTCCGGCACCAATGGGTCAAGCAAACTGCGCCGTGCCATTGGTGAACCGTGTGCACTGTTGCCCCTTCGCATCACGCCATTCTATGGCACACGCTGGCGTTCGCGGCCCGTCCGGGGTCATGTGGGGGCGGGCTCAATCGGCGAGCAGGCGCTTCAGCTCTGCAACAAGTTCCTGATATCGCACAATTTCCGGTGCCCGCGCGGCCAGGGGCTCGGCAATGGAAAGAGCCTCTTCAAACGCGGCCCGGGCCGCCCCCTCGTCCCCGTCGGCCCTGTGGGCAAGTCCGATTTGCGCGAGGGATACGACGAGATCCCGCTGGGCTTCTGCATTGGTTTTATCCTTTGCGAGGGTGCGGCGTATGGCGAGGCTTTCTTCATAGGCCTTAAGGGCGCTGGGGAGATCGCCCTGCTGGCGGCGGACATCGCCGATCTTGTTCAGACTGATGGAGAGGTCCCGCTGGGCTTGCGCATTGGTTTTATCCGTCGCGAGGGTGCGGGCAATGGAGAGGCTTTCTTGATAGGCCTCAAGGGCGCTGGGGAGATCGCCCTGTTGGCGGCGGATTTCGCCGATGTTTCCCAGACTGAGGAAGAGGTCCCGCTG
>SHAI01000036.1 GCA_004213235.1 Parvularculaceae bacterium | reverse complement strand
CTTCGCCACCTCTGTATTGAATTCGTCCCATCGGTTTTCGTGATAGAGACTTACCATGGCCCCGTAATCGAGCGCATAAATCAGAACTGTCGCCGAATGATCAACGCCCCGCGCCGCCGATGCAGCCTCGTTCATGGCACGGTAATAGATCTGCGTCGATTCAGGGCTAACGCCGCCAATAAGACCGACCAGACGGGATTTGGACGTCATGTTCATCAACCCGAAGGGAACTTTCAAAACGCCACATTTGGCGATTGTTCCAGTTCAGGCCGCGCGATTTCGGGGATTTCGAAAAAGTCACGCTGTTTGAAGCCGCCCATAGGCGCGACCAAATTACCGGGAATTTGCAATATGACGGTGTTGAACTCTTGCACGGCATTATTGAAGAACCGCCGGGCCGCAGCGAGCTTGTTTTCAACATCGGCAAGTTCACGCTGTAATTCGAGAAAATTGGTGTTGGCTTTTAAATCTGGATATGCCTCTGCCAAAGCGAATAATTTACCCAAGGCGACGCCAAGAACACCCTCTGCCTGGCCTTGCGCCGCCGGCCCACTCGCCGCAGCGGCAGAATTACGCGCCGCGATCACCGCTTCCAGCGTCTCTTTTTCATGGCTCGCGTACCCTTTGACGGTTTCAACCAGATTAGGAATGAGATCATGGCGCTGCCTCAACTGGACATCGATATCCGCATAGGCCTGATCCGCGCGCTGACTGAGGGCAACGATCCGGTTGTAAATCGTGACAATGATAAAGGCCAACAAGGCTGCCGCCCCGACGAAAACCCAAAATCCCGACATGGCTTAGTCCCTTTGCATGCTTGACCAATGCTCGCCCGACGTCGTCCAGCATCATGCTGACCCACCGGATATGTCCTGCTATAGCCTTATTTGCTGGAATAACGCCATTGCAATATGCAAGTTCCGCCCACTCTTTCTAATGGTATACTGCGCCAAGGACCCTATCTTGAGCATTATTAGGGCTTTTGGCTTTAGAACCTTTGGTTTAAAGGCCATGCCGGTTTGTCATTCTTTCTGTTATGCCACGCTGAGACATTTGCGGGGGTAGCGATCTTGAACATGGTATTGGTCATTTGAAAGACGCATCCACTCAGTTCGATGTCATCATTCTCGGCGCTGGCGCGGCGGGGCTGTTCTGCGCGGGCGAAGCCGCCAGGCAGGGCATGCGCGTTGCGGTCTTGGACCATGCAGAGAAAATTGGCGAAAAAATCCGAATATCCGGCGGCGGACGATGTAATTTTACCAATATTCGCACGGCCCCGGAAAATTTCATCTCCAACAATTCGAAATTTTGCATTTCAGCGCTCAAAGGCTTCAGCGCTCAGGACTTCCTTGCACGCATCGATGCTGCGGGAATCCCCTGGCACGAAAAACATTTGGGCCAATTATTCTGCGACCGGCGTGCGCAAGACATTATCGACTTGCTGGTCGATGGCTGCCACGAGGCTCACGTTCGGCTGATTACGGGCACCGCGATAGATCGTGTCGATCGGACCACAGATGGTTTCGAGGTTTCCACACACAGCAAAATATTTACCGCACGCAATCTTGTCATCGCTACGGGCGGGAAATCCATTCCCAAAATCGGTGCAACGGGCTTTGGGTATCAATTGGCGACGCAATTTGGGCTGAATGTCATCAGCCCGCGCCCCGCGCTTGTCCCGCTCACTTTTGAAGGTGATGTAAAGGACATGGCGCGCACGCTTGCCGGTGTCAGCGTTGACGCAAAGGTCAGCGCACCTCCAATATCCAAAAAACGTACGCCAAGCTTCCACGATGGTTTTCTGTTCACCCATCGTGGCCTTTCCGGCCCCTCCATCCTGCAAATTTCCAGCTATTGGCGGGAGGGACAATCCCTTTCCATTGATCTTCATCCTGCGAGCGATCTTTATACTGCATTACGCGCCCAGCGCGCGCAAAACGGGCGAATAGCCTTTCAAACCGCACTTGCAGCGCAACTGCCCGGGCGGCTCGCCGAACACTTCTGCAGCGGTCAAAACTGGAAAGGGAACCTTGCAGATTGGTCCGATAAACGTCTTCGGGACGCATCAAACCTGTTGCACCATTGGCGGGTCACACCCGTCGGATCGGAAGGGTATCGCACCGCGGAGGTAACCCTCGGCGGCGTTGATACCGAAGCGCTCAATTCCAAAACAATGGAAGTCAAAACTGCCCCTGGCCTGTTTTTCATTGGCGAGGTTGTCGATGTGACCGGCTGGCTTGGCGGTTATAATTTTCAATGGGCATGGTCATCAGCATATGCAGCCGCGCGCGCCATTGCCAATCGAACCGCCGCTTAATCACCCCGCATCATCTGGTTGACAACACCGCTCAGACCAATCTGGCGACGGCGTTTCAGCCGTTCTGCCAACAAGATCGAGTGCAGAATTCTTTCCGAACGATCAAGTTCTTGATTGATGATCACATAGTCATATTCTGCCCAGTGGGACATTTCCGTATCCGCCTTGACCATGCGCGCGCGAACAACCTCCTCCGGGTCCTGATTACGTCGGCGCAGTCGGCTCTCCAGCTCTTCGCGCGAGGGCGGCAGAATGAACACTTTCACCACATCCTCACCAGCGATCTGGTCAAGCTGCTGAGCCCCCTGCCAGTCAATGTCAAAAAGGACATCACATCCGTTTGACAAAATCTCCGTTACCGGCCCCTTCGGCGTGCCGTAATAATTGCCGAAAACATAGGCCCATTCCAGGAACTCGCGCCGCTCCCGCATGGCGAAGAATTCCTCTTCAGAAACGAAAAAATAGTCCCGCCCGTGGACTTCGCCCGGTCGCGCGGCGCGCGTTGTGGCGGATACAGACAATGTCAAAAGATTGTCGGCGGCAAGTAGCCGCGCCGCGAGCGTTGTCTTGCCAGCGCCCGACGGGCTGGACAATACAAACATCAGTCCGCGCCGCGGAAGATTCTCATCACCACCAATCATAACCCACCAAAGTCCTGTCAGCGCCTATTCGACGTTTTGCGCCTGTTCACGGATTCGGTCGATTGCTGCTTTCAGGTCAAGCCCGATACGCTTAAGCTCCAGCCCGTGCGCTTTCGCGCAGAGCGTATTTGCCTCGCGGTTAAACTCCTGGGCGAGAAAGTCCAACCGCCGACCAATGGGGCCACCGGCCTTCAAAAGATCCCGCGCTGCCTCGATATGCGCGGTTAATCGATCCAGTTCCTCGCGAATGTCCGCCTTTACCGCCAATGCGGCCGCTTCAATCGCCAAACGATCATCCGGAATCTCGCCACCAGAAAGTAATTCGTTCAGTTGACGGTTGAGGCGTTCCTTTATCGCCTGAGGATCTGCTTCGGCATGATCACGGGCGGCGGCTGTGAGGGCCTCAACTTCATCAAGCAGGCCTGTTATTGCTGCGAGAAGTTTGGCACCCTCTTCGACACGCACCTCAATGAGTTTGGTGATCGCATCGCCTAGACTGCTTAAAATCGCCGTGTCTAAAACTGCAGCGTCTTCATCTTCCGGGCCTGGATTGGGTTCCAAAACGCCCCTCAAGCCCAAAATCGCTTCGGCACTTGGTTGCGAGCAGTCGATCCAGCTTTTGACGTCCTGCACGGCGGCAATCGCGGCAGTCAACGCCGCGGCATTGACGCGGAAGGTCGAAACGCCAGGGGCGACCTCAACGGTCAATATGCAATTTACATTTCCGCGCGCCAGTCGGTCAGCTATTTGACTGCGTGCACCGGGCTCAACACGGTCAAGGCCTGCCGGGGTCCTGAAGCGCTGCTCAAGACCACGACCATTGACGCTTTTTATTTCCCAAGTATAGCGCGCTCCGACGGCTTCACCGTCAATGCGCGCAAAACCAGTCATCGATGAAATTGGATGTGCCACCACGGGATCTACCGATTCTCTCTTTTGGTTTGTGTTATCATTCTGTGTTTAGTTCGTTAGCCGCCTTCGCCGCCTTGCGTTCACGCTCGATCCGACGCCATTGAGCGACATTTCGGTTGTGTTCAGCCAAAGTCCTGGCGAACACATGGCCGCCAGTACCGTCAGCAACGAAAAATAAATCGTCGGTTTGCGCCGGGTTTAGCACTGCACTAATCGCATCCTTACCAGGGTTTGCAATCGGTGTCGGCGGCAATCCGCGAATTCGGTATGTATTATACGGGGTTTCTCGTTTCAATTCACTAACGCGCAACCCGCGCCCTAAAGGTTCGCCAGCCGTCAGGCCATAAATTATCGTGGGATCAGACTCCAAGCGCATACCTTTTTTAAGACGGTTCACGAAAACAGATGCGATTTGAGCGCGCTCGCTGGCGACGCCTGTTTCCTTTTCAACGATGGACGCCAGAATGATTGCCGCATCACGGGACGCAAAGGGGAGTTCCAGCGCCCGATCGTCCCACATGTCATCGACGAATGCCGACTGCGCTTTCATCATGATATTGACAATCTGGTCGCGTGTTTGCCCCCGCGTGAACGCATAGGTTTCAGGTAATAAGCTTCCCTCGTCCGGTGTCAGCGTCAACTCACCAATCAATTGCGCGTGAGCGTTTACGATTTTAATCACCTGCGCCGTTGTCAGGCCTTCGGCGATAGTAATGTAGTGCAACAGGCTTTTGCCCTCGACGATCAAATCAACCAGATCCCATGCGGTAATGCCTGTTGGGATCCGATACTCGCCAGCTTTTAACTGAGCCGAAACGCCTTTGACCCGTGCTGCGACGATGAACAGCTTTGTGTGCCGCAACACGCCCGCTGTTTCGAGGTCAGCCGCAATGCGCGCAACGGAACTCCCCTCCTCCAGCAGCACAACAGTGTCAGAAACGTGCGGCCCAGGGCGATTCACCTCCGACCACGCCAGATAGCCGCCAGCGCCAACCGCAAGCACAGACAAAAGCCCAAGGGACACAACAAATAGTAAAATCGACCTCATCGCCGCGCCTGCTCCCTTTTCAGCTGGCTATTTATGACCGGACCGCCTTGGTCTTAACGGCCTTGATCTGGCTCAATGCCGTTTATTCACACGGAAAGGTTAACCGTCAAATCGGCTAAGGACTAGACAGGCATTTGTGCCGCCAAAGCCAAAAGAGTTCGACATGACTTTATCAATTTGTTTCTTAACAGCTTTTTGGGGCGTTAGGTTAATTGGCGTTTTAACGGACGGATTCTCTAAATTTATGGTCGGCGGGGCAACGCCATCACGAATCGCCAAAACGCCAAACACCGCCTCAACCGCCCCTGCCGCGCCGAGCAGATGGCCGATTGACGATTTTGTCGACGACATGACCAGTCCATCCGCCGCCTCACCAAACAGCCGCTCAACGGCCCGGACCTCGATTTCATCACCTTTTGGCGTCGACGTGCCATGGGCATTGATATAATCGATATCACCCGGCGCAAAGCCAGCTCTTTTCAGGGCCATGCGCATGGCGCGGTAGCCGCCGCCCCCATCTTCGACCGGTGCCGTAACGTGGTGGGCATCGCCGGAAAGCCCATAGCCAACAATCTCGGCGTAAATTGTGGCACCGCGCGCCTGGGCATGTTCAAGCGATTCCAGGATCACCATACCGGCACCTTCGCCCATTAAAAACCCGTCGCGGTCTTGATCGTATGGCCGGGACGCCTTTGTCGGCGCGTCATTGAAATGGGTCGTCAGCGCTTTACAGGCTGCAAATCCGGCTATGCCGATTGGCGAAATCGTTGACTCCGCACCGCCCGCAATCATGACATCTGCATCATCCAGCATGATCATACGCGCGGCATCACCAATGGCATGGGCACCGGAAGAACATGCCGTGACAACGGCGTGATTCGGACCCTTCAATCCTAATCGGATCGAAACCTGCCCGGAAACAAGATTAATCAAGGACCCTGTTACGAAAAAGGGCGACACGCGCCGCAAACTTTCATTGTGCAGGGCAAGCACATTCTTTTCGATACCGGGTAAACCGCCAATTCCGGCACCGATGAGTACACCGGCGCGTTCGCGTGCCGCCTCGGACTTTAGTTCAAGGCCAGCATGCTCATAAGCCATTTGCGCAGCAGCAATGCCATAGACGATGAAATCGTCCATGCGTCGCTGATCTTTGGCGGAGACCCAATTATCCGGGTTAAAAACATCTTCGCCATGGCCAGCCTCGACCATGGCACGACCGCCACCGGACCCGTCGGTACGCGGCACTTGCGCCGCGACCCGACACGGAAACCCAGTGGCATCAAAGCGGTCAATCATCCCGCCGGCGGACTCTCCGGCAATAAGCCGCCGCCAGGCGGGTTCCAGTGAACCCGCCAGCGGAGAAACCAATCCAAGGCCTGTGATGACTACACGCTTCACTTGCGGCCTCGGCAGCAATGATTTGCGCCAACCGTCATCATGAGGGAAAAAGCTTAGCTCTTTTTCTCTTCGATGAATTTGATGGCATCGCCAACCGACTGAATCGTTTCAGCCGCATCATCAGGGATTTCGACGTCGAATTCTTCTTCGAACGCCATGACAAGTTCCACAATGTCAAGGCTGTCCGCACCAAGATCATCGATGAAGCTTGCCTTTGGATCGACCTTGGCCGCATCCACATCAAGGTGTTCAACAACGATTTTCTTCACGCGTTCTGCTAATTCCGACATCTTTTAGCTCCTTCTTAAACAAAGCGTCAGCGCAAGGCTTGCGCCTGACAATCGGGGCGCGTCATGCCACCTTTAACCATCGGCAAGAAAGGCGACAAACACAAAAAATTTTAGCCCATACGGGCACGTTCGAAGCGGCGCTTACGGCATATTGGCGAAGCTTGCAACGCTTTAACCGCGCATCCGGGCACCACTTTGGAAAAACTATACCATCGCCATGCCGCCGTTTACATGCAGAGTTTGCCCTGTCATGTAGCCACCTTCGTCACTCGACAGGTATACCGCCGCGGCAGCAATGTCTTCAGATGAGCCCATTTTACCAGCAGGAATACGTGATAAAATAGCTTCTTTCTGCGCATCGGTCAGGTCATCGGTCATCGCGGTTTGTATGAAACCAGGCGCAATACAATTTACCGTGACATTCCGGGACGCAACCTCCTGAGCGAGAGATTTCGACATGCCAATCATCCCCGCTTTCGACGCAGCATAATTCGCCTGCCCGGGATTGCCGGTAACGCCAACAACCGACGTAACGCCAATGATGCGCCCAAACCGCTGTTTCGTCATGCCACGCAAGGATGCTTTGGCAAGCCGGAAATAAGCGGTGAGATTGATCTTCAAAACATCGTCCCACATGTCCGGCTTCATCATCATCATAAGTGTATCACGCGTAACACCGGCATTAGCCACAACGATTTGAAGACCGCCCATGGCCTCGATGGCCTGCTTTGGTAATGCATCCACCGCATCGAGATCAGAGAGGTTGCAAGGCAAAACATAGGCCCGATCACCCAGTTCCTCGGCAAGCATTTCCAATCGCTCTTTGCGCGTCCCTGACAAAGCAAGCGTTGCACCGCGGGCGTGCAGTGCTTTGGCGATTGCACCGCCAATGCCCCCGGTAGCACCTGTCACGAGAGCACATTTCCCATCAAGATCAAACATTTATTCGCTCACCTTAATTATTCTTCTAAGCTTCAACAAAAGCGTCCAAATCGGACGGCTCGCCAACACTCATGACGGAGGCATCGCCATTAATTCGACGCACAAGTCCGCATAATACTTTACCAGAACCGATCTCCACAAATCGATCAACGCCGTTTTCCACCATATATTCAACGCTCTCGCGCCAGCGAACGCGGCCGGTAACCTGCTGCTCGAGGAGTGTCCGAATTGTGTCCGGGTCCCCTGCCGCTTCCTTCGCCAGGACATTTGCGACAATCAGCGCAGCAGGGGCTGTGAAGTCAGCCTCCCCCAATTTCTCTTTCATCACGGCCGCTGCGGGAGCCATCAAGGAACAATGAAACGGTGCGGAAACGGGAAGCATTTTCGCCATTTTTATGCCGTGAGTGCGAACATCCTGCGCCAGCGCTTCAACGCGGGTCTTGGTTCCTGAGACGACGACCTGCCCCGGGGCATTGTCATTGGCAATTTCCAGGACCCCGTCACCCGGTGCGGCATCAATGGCGTTTTGCGCCTTTTCGATATCAGCTCCCAGAAGCGCGGCCATAGCCCCCTCACCCTCAGGCACGGCCGCCTGCATGGCCTCGCCGCGGGCCTGTAGAATGCGTGCAGTATCCGCCAATGGCAAAGCCCGGGTCGCGCAAAGCGCGCTGTATTCTCCCAGAGAATGTCCGGCGACGAAACGCGCATTGGCGATATCCAAACCGGTTTGCGCCTCCATCACGCGGACCATTGCAATCGAATGCGCCATGAGGGCCGGTTGCGTATTGGCCGTGGAATTCAGCGCATCAATCGGGCCCTCCCACATAATTTTGGTCAGGTGGCGCTCCAGGGCGTCGTCGACTTCTTCGAAGACCTCGCGTGCGGCGGGAAAGGCATCGGCAATGGCCTGCCCCATGCCAATGAATTGACTGCCCTGCCCGGGAAAAATGAATGCTCTGGCCATACAAGTTCTCCATATGCCATGACGTCGCATAACGCAGTGCGTTGACTTGTCAAAGTTGAGCGGCAGTTTTCCCTGCAACGCAAGCGTAAATTCTGAACAAAATCACGCAAGCCCAAAATCTCGTCAAATGGCTTGCAACCCGCCTTTGTTTGGGTTATCGCCCGCGCTTCACTGAACGGTGGTCATGTTCGCCGGTCCACGATTTTTGGGCCGGTTTCCGGGATGGCTCGGCTGAACTTGAACCAAAGGCACCTTGCTCGCGCGCTCCAGAAAAACGCGGGCGATCCGTCTCCACCGTCATATTCGAAAAGGAGCGGGCGTGATGCCCCTTTACGAACATATCTTCATTGCGCGTCAGGATATCTCTCCGGCACAGGTCGAAGGCTTGACCGAGACGCTTCAGAAAATTGTCACCGACAATGGCGGGCAGATCGCCAAGTCCGAATATTGGGGTCTTCGCAACCTCCAATACAAGATCAGCAAAAACCGCAAAGGCCATTATAGCCTTTTCAATATCGATGCCCCAGCGGCGGCGCTTCACGAACTTGAGCGTCAGGAGAAAATCAACGAAGACATCCTTCGGTTTTTGACAATCCGCGTTGATGAACATGACGAAAACCCATCGCCGGTTCTCAGCCGTCGGGACAAGTCTGACCGCGGTGATCGTGGCGACCGAGGCGGTCGTGGTGATCGTGGCGACCGGCGCTAAGGGAGGAAAATAGACATGGCAAAACCATTCATGCGGCGTCGTAAGACCTGTCCATTTTCCGGTGAAAAAGCACCGAAAATTGACTATAAAGACCCGAAGCTTCTGCAGCGTTATATTTCCGAACGGGGCAAAATTGTGCCATCGCGGATCTCTGCAGTTTCCTATAAAAAACAGCGCGAACTTGCACGGGCGATCAAGCGCGCCCGGTTCCTCGCACTGCTTCCTTATGTCGGGGAGTAATCAGTCATGATGGAAATCATTCTCCTGGAACGGGTCGAAAACCTCGGCCAAATGGGCGACGTCGTCAAAGTCCGCCCTGGCTATGCGCGTAACTTTCTTCTGCCTCAGAAAAAGGCGTTACGTGCAAACGAAACCAACAAGAAAGTGTTTGAGAGCCAGCGCGCGGAACTCGAAGCACGCAATCTTGAGCGCAAAGCCGAAGCTGAAGCGGTTGCCAAGAAAATTGATGGTCGCGCCTTTGTGATCATTCGCCAGGCATCGGAAATGGGCATGCTCTACGGCTCGGTTTCCGCACGGGATATCGCCGAAATAGCAAGCGCAGAAGGTGTGAGCATTACCCGTGGTCAGGTTCGCCTGAACAAGCCATTGAAAACACTTGGTATCGAAAAAGTTCGTATCGCCCTTCATGGTGAAGTCGACGCAACAATCGACATCAACATTGCCCGTTCGGACGACGAGGCCGAGCGTCAGGCACGCGGCGAGAATGTTCTTGGTCGCGATCAAGAAGACGATGGCGAAGAGGAAAGCGCAGAATTCTTCGATGAAGCAACTGGCGAAGCTGTTGATGGCGACGCTGCTGAGACCTCTGAGGCCGCTGAGGCCACATCGGACGAAGAGGCATCCTAGACTTGCATCCGGCTGGGTGCGCAAGGATAGGTTGACGAAACCATCTGTCTACGGCTCTTTTTGCGTACAGTGGAAAAATTAATTACGCCGATCGCTCGACGATCGGCGTTTTTTATGGCTCATTGTAATCATGGCCGATGGTGCACAACTTCCCGCTTCCAGCAATAATCCCCCCGCCCCCGGCAATGGTGGCAGGACGTCTGGAGAAAAATCAGACGAGCGGATCCCGCTAAGTATTGAATCGGAACAGGCCGTACTCGGCGCGATCCTGTTCGATAATGAAGTGTTCTACAAAGTCTCGGCATATTTGCAGACAGAGCATTTTTACGATCAGATTCACGCGCTTGTTTATGACGCGTGCCGCACGCTTATTGAACAAGGGCGTCTGGCCTCCCCCGTGACGGTCGATGCTCATCTTAGTATTTCCGACGGTTATCGTGATGCGGGCGGGCGTCAATATCTGGAACGAATGGCCGCGAGCGTGCCTGCAACGTCCAGTGCCCATGATTATGCAAGGGTGGTTTTTGATCTCGCTGTCTATCGTGGCCTCATGCATATCGGTGGCGACATCATTGATCGCGCGCGGCGCGCGGCATTGGACGATGCCCCCGATGAACAGCTTCAGGACGCCGAACGTCAACTTTATGAGCTGGCGGAGAAAGGCCATTACGGCAAGGGTTTCAAGACGTTCCGCAGCGCATTGATTGAAGCGGTTGATGTTGCAGACGCCGCGTTGAAACGCGGCGGCGGCCTTTCGGGCATCGCCACTGGCCTGGAAGACTTGGATAATATGATGGGTGGCCTACACCCATCGGATCTCATCATTCTTGCCGGACGCCCCTCCATGGGCAAGACATCGCTTGCGGTCAATGTTGCGGTGAATGTTGCGCGGGCCCGCTTGCGCGCAATTGCAGAAGGCCGCGAAAGCGAGGACGAAACCGGCGGTGTTGTTGGCTTTTTCTCGCTCGAAATGTCGGCAGATCAGATAGCGATGCGGATCCTCTCGGAGATGTCGGAAGTCCCGTCCAACGAAATCCGGCGCGGCACGATTGATGAGGCGCAGTTTGAGCGCATATACCACCGCGCGCGCGAACTCGACACTTTACCATTCCATATCGATGATACCGGTGGATTGTCCATCGCGCAGGTTGCTGCGCGGGCCAGACGATTGAAGCGTCAAAAGGGTCTCGATCTCATTGTCGTTGACTATCTGCAGCTTTTGTCCGGTTCAACGCGCAAGGGCGATAGCAGGGTGCAGGAAATCACCGAAATTTCCGTCGGCCTCAAAGCGCTGGCGAAAGAATTACATGTGCCGGTACTCGCCCTGTCCCAGCTATCGCGCGGCGTTGAGGCCAGGGATGATAAGCGACCTCTCCTCTCAGACCTGCGCGAATCCGGCTCTATTGAGCAAGACGCCGACATCGTTTTGTTCGTCTACCGGGAGGAATATTATCTGCGCCGGTCCGAACCCAAAAGTGGCGAGGAGGAAGGGGCGCAAATCAGCCACGCTAAATGGTTAGAGCGCATGGAGCAGGCTCGGGGCATCGCTGAAGTGATCATTGCCAAACAGCGCCACGGCCCGATTGGGAATGTTCCACTGGCGTTCAATGAAAACCTGACAAAATTCTCGAACCTTGATCACCAAAGGTATGACAGCCATCGGCACGACTAGCGCCAATCATGGTCATAGCCGTTATATCGTGACAAGCTTTCTTATGAGCACAACCTCTTTCACAACACCTTCGCGCACAGCGATTGCTTCTCAATCGGTATTTTCAGATATTTGCCAATAATGCGCCGTGTTTTGGCCCGACGGATATGAAATAAACAAGACGATGAGCATGTCCTCAGATTCCACCGCACACGTTGACGTCGATTTGTCGGCGCTCATTACTAATTTCGAACGACTTGCCGCCGCCAGCGTCGGCGCGACCCCGGCCGCCGTGATGAAATGCGATGGCTACGGCCTAGGAGCGATCGCAGCAGCTCGGGTACTGGCGAAGCGGAAAAACTGCCAAGTCTTTTTCGTCGCCCATGCAATCGAAGGCGTGCAGTTGCGTGCTGGCCTTGCCGATCTGGCCCCGGGTGCTGAAATCTTTGTCCTGAATGGGCCAATCGGCGATCTTCAGATTTACCATGATGCCCGGCTTACACCGGTTTTGAACTCGCTGGATCAAGCGAAACAATGGGTCGAGGCGCACCCTGACATGCCGGCGGCAGTGCATTTCGATACCGGTTTTAATCGCCTAGGTGCCCCGGAGCGCGAAATCGACGCAATCCTTTCCCTTAAACGCCTGCGGATCAATATGGTCATGAGCCATTTGGCACATGCTGGCACGCGGGCACATCCCGCCAACGGCCAGCAAAAGCGCCGTTTTGACGCGCTTCAGGCAAAATTTCCGGACGCTCGAAGAAGCTTGGTATCAACCGGCGGTGCACTGATCGGGCCTGACTACGGGGCAGACCTCTTGCGGCTCGGTATCGGGCTCTATGGCGTCAGCCCATTTGGCTGCCCTGTTGACGAAATCGATCCCGTCGCCACGCTGAGCGCCCCCGTCATTCAGATATTCGATATCGCACCGGGCGACGCGGTTGGCTATGACGGGCTCTTTGTCGCCGATCGCCCAACCCGAATTGCGACCCTTTCAATTGGGTATGGCGACGGCTTTCCACGCGCCGCGGGCGATGGTGCCAATGTGTCCATCGGCGGGTTCACCTGCCCCGTTGTAGGCCGGGTCTCCATGGATCTTACAACCATCGACATCACACACGCCCCCGGCGCGATTAGCATTGGCGACAGAGCAGAAATTTTCGGACGCACCGCACCAATCGAACACGTCGCCAAAGCATGCAACACGATCGGCTACGAACTGCTGACCCGGCTTGGCCGCCGCGTTGAGCGTCGATATTGGCTGGACGGGGCGCGCGCACCTGCTTGGGTGATCGACAAGTAGCCAGTCACCCTAGGCAGAGCGTGTTTTTTTGAGCACATCCGGAGACCTTAAAGACGACATACTGCCTTTTTCAGGAGAAAGTCGTAAAACACCGCTTAGTTTCGGATCGTAAATGGGCCCCAATGGGGGTATTTTCCACAAAGTCACTTCAGGGGCTTACGCTGTCAGTCGCTGCCCGGGGGGAAGTTTTGTTGCATCTGGTCTCCATTCGATCACTAAGAGCTGCGCTCATGGCTGCGCCGTTTTTTCTGTTCGGCGGCGCATCCCTGGCGGCAACGCCCGCCGATAACGCATCCCAGGATGAACCGAAACGCACCCGCAAAGGCGCGCTGGCGCTCGTTGTAGACAACGACCTTTTCGCCCGCGGCTCCCTCGACCGCGACTATTCAAGCGGGATAGAGATCTCCTACCTGACCGCACCCACACAACCGCCGCAATGGTCCGAGCGGGCTATCGATTTCCTGGCGCGCGAGCGAGAAACACTCGAAACCCGCTTCCATTTCGGGCTCGGCCATCACATCTACACACCTGAGGACATCTCCCTGGAGATCCCTGCCCCCAATGATCGACCTTATGCTGGTCTGCTTTATGGATCCGTCGGCGCAGTTCTCAACCAGAACGATACACGCATCGACCAGTTGCAATTGCTCTTCGGGGTCGTCGGCCCAGCTTCCCAGGCTGACAGCATCCAGATCGCCTATCACCGCCTCATCAATGCCGAGGACCCGAGAGGGTGGGACAATCAGATCAGCAACCGCCCGGCATTCGAATTGTCATGGCGGCGCACCCACATTGCCAATCTCATTGGCGACAGGGAGTCGCCCGGGTTCAAAGTACAGTTTGCCCCTCATTATGGCGCGCGCGTCGGCAATCTGAAAACGGCCGCAAACCTTGGCGCAACTTTTCGTTTCGGCTGGAATCCACCCATCGACATCACACCCGCCACGTTGAAGCCGAGCCTCCCTGGCGCGGCATTGTTCAAACCCACGGCGAAATGGGGCTGGTATGTGTATAGCGGTGTCGATGGACGCTATATCCCGCAAAACATTTTTCTCGATGGCATGCCGCGATCGAATGATGGTGTAACCCGCCGCAACTTTACTGGTGATGTCATACTCGGTTTAGCGTTTTACCGTGGCCCTGTTCGTGTAGGATATACCCATTTCGTCCGTACCCGGCAGTATGATGAGCAAAATCGCGATGGC
>SHAI01000035.1 GCA_004213235.1 Parvularculaceae bacterium | reverse complement strand
CAGCGACGCATAAGCACGCGCCAATCCGAAATCCGACGTGACACCACCACCGCCATGGGCCTGGATCGCGTCATCGATTATCTTCAGTGCCACCCGCGGCGCGGCAACTTTGATCATCGCGATTTCACCCTGAGCCACTTTATTGCCAACAGTGTCCATCATCCACGCAGCCTTGAGCGTTAGTAAGCGCGCCATTTCGATATCAATCCGCGCTTCTGCAACCCGCTGCTCCCAGATGGAGTGCTTGAAGATCGGTTTGCCAAAGGCTTCACGGGTCAGGATGCGCTTGACCATCTTCTCCAGTGCGACTTCCGCCGCGCCGATTGTGCGCATACAATGGTGAATGCGGCCAGGCCCTAATCGCCCTTGCGCAATCTCAAAGCCACGCCCCTCACCAAGGATCAGATTTTCCTTCGGCACACGAACATTATTAAGACGCACTTCCATATGGCCGTGCGGCGCATCATCATAACCAAACACGGGCAAATGGCGCAGAATTTCCACACCCTCCGCATCCGCTGGCACCAGAATCTGAGACTGTTGCTGATGCCGGGCTGCGGATTTATCGGTCTTGCCCATCACGATAAAGATTTTACAGCGCGGATCACCAGCCCCTGACGACCACCATTTTGTGCCATTGACGATATAGTGATCCCCGTCGGCGATAATGTCGGTTTCGATATTTGTTGCATCCGATGAGGCAACTGCAGGCTCCGTCATCAGGAAAGCAGAGCGGATCTCGCCCTCCAGAAGCGGATGCAGCCATTGTTCCTGTTGCGCCGGGGAGCCGTATTTCATCAAGACTTCCATGTTCCCGGTGTCAGGCGCTGCGCAATTGAACACCTCCGGGGCGATGTGGATCCGGCCCGTTGCCTCGGCAATGGGTGCATAATCAGCATTGGAAAGCCCAGGCCCGAATTCTGGATTAGAGTGGAACATGTTCCACAAGCCTTCGGCTTTTGCTTTGGCTTTCAATTCGTCGATGACCGGCGGCACCTTCCAGCGCCCTTCAGGACCGAACGCGGCATGCTGGCGCTCATAGGTCTCCTGCCCATCGACCACATATTTATCCATAAAGTCGCTGACGCGCTTCAAATATTCCTTACATCGGTCACTGTATTCAAAATGCATTGGAAACTCCCTTAAATCTTGCCGTATCATATGCCAGCTCGCGGCATAGAAAAGCACGCAACGCAGTCAGTCCGCAGGTATTTCAAATACTCTGGACTTGACCGCCCCCCTACCCCATGGGGTGAATTTTATTCACTCTCCATCTGAGCGAGCTTTCCTGCGACGCGCCTTGAAGAAAGACTTCAAAAGCGCACTTGATTCATCCTCGAAAGGCCCCTCAATAATTTCCGGACGCCAATGACAGGTCGGTTGGTCAAAAAACTTTGGACCATGCCAGACGGCACCGCCTTTGGGATCAGAAGCGGCGATAACCAGGCGAGAAACCCGGGCATGGCTGATGGCACCGGCGCACATCGCGCAGGGCTCCAGCGTCACATATAGACTAGTGCCGGTGAGGCGATAGTTTTTTGCGATCACGGCGGCTGCCCGAATTGCGCGAATTTCTGCATGGGCCGTTGGATCATGGCTGCTGATCGGTGCATTTCCCAATGCCGCAAGGACATCGCCATCAGAAGAGACTATCACCGCACCCACTGGCGTTTCGCCAGCCTTTGCGGCGTTTTGGGCGGCTTCCATTGCCAATGCCATCATGGCCTGATCGTCGTGCGTGCTCACTTCAGGACAGTTTCGCTCTGTTCGCCATCATATCCGTACCCGGATTTACTTGAAGGTTTGGTTGCGCCATCGCCGTCTGCCTGCCCCGATAACTGCCCAGACGCTTGCCCCAGTGCCTGCCCCAGTGCCTGCCCCAGTGCCTGCCCCAGTGCCTGCCGCGAGGTGGCTCGAAGACGCTTCATCGCAAAAGCACCTTGTGTCATACCGGCCCCTTGCCACATGCCTATCATATATCACCATCCGACAGAAAATCTCGCCGCCGCCATGCCCATGGCTAATTGCCGCGTAGCACATCGACATAGGCCCTGTCGCTAACAGAGTTTTTATCGGCGAGCGAAAATCACCCTGGCAAGGCACAACCTTTATTGCACACGAAGCCAGCGCAATTTGTGAAAAGATCTCTATCCGAACGCTTTGGAGATAGAAAACGGGCAATATTCACGCCATTCCCGCCGCGAGACCAGACACGGCTCCGG
Source organism: Parvularculaceae bacterium (assembly GCA_004213235.1). Classification (GTDB taxonomy): domain Bacteria; phylum Pseudomonadota; class Alphaproteobacteria; order Caulobacterales; family Parvularculaceae; genus MED-G105. The sequence goes on along the minus strand of SHAI01000035.1, from coordinate 12,066 downwards.
TTATGCAAATTTATGCAATGCAATATCGCGCGCATGGTGTGTCGTCATTCTGGCTGGACACAATCCTTACAAGCCATTGATCTTTGCGTGCATTTGACGGCAGGTAGGTTGACAGCCATCCGGTAATGATATGACCACGCAAAATTCAGATAATACTGCCAGCACACAGCCAAGCAATGACGGCGAGCGCATTGCCAAATTTCTCGCCCGCGCCGGCGTTGCCTCCCGGCGCGAGGCCGAACGCCTGATCGAACAGGGCATTGTCAGCGTCGACGGGAAAATTTTGACGACCCCCGCCTTCAAGGTCACGCAGGGTATGGATGTGCGTGTCGACGGCACACGCGTTGGCGCAAAAGGGGCGACCCGTCTGTGGCGCTATCACAAACGCGATGGCCTGGTAACAACGCACAAAGACCCGCAGGGGCGGCCAACCGTGTTTGAGGCCGTTGCCGGTAAATTGCCGCGGGTCATTTCTGTGGGGCGTCTCGACCTGACGACTGAAGGCCTCCTCCTCCTCACCAATGACGGAGACTTATCCCGTCACATGGAATTACCCGCAACCGGTTGGACACGCCGCTATCGGGTGCGTGCCTATGGCCGGGTCACCCAAAACGCACTCGATGCACTGGCCAATGGCGTAGAGATAGACGGGGTGCAGTATCGGCCAATCCGTGCAAAAATTGACCAGGTACAAGGGGGCAATACGTGGCTCACCATGTCCATCAATGAGGGGAAAAACCGCGAAGTGCGCACCGTGTGCCGACATTTAGGGCTCCAGGTGAACAGACTTATTCGCACGGCCTATGGCCCGTTTCAGCTTGGTGGATTAAAAAAGGGTGATTTCGAAGAGGTGCCAGCAAAGCAGCTACGCGAACAGTTAGGCTCAAAACTCATGGCACAATTCGATTTAGGTGCATAAAAAGGGGACTGGGGTCGATGGCAGAGATCGTTAACCTGAATAAATTTCGCAAAGAAAAAGAGCGCGCTGAAAAAAAGCGCCATGCGGAAGAAAACCGCGTCAAACATGGCCGCACGAAAGCGGAAAAAACGACGACAACCGCACAGCAAGCCAAAGCCGATCAAAAATTAGATCAATCCAAGCTCGACACCCCGCCGACGCCGCCAGACGACGCGACTTAAAATGTCAAACACCTGAAAACCGAAACCTGAAACCTAAAACCTGAAAAGGGCACTGATCACCTCACGCGAGGCGGCAGGAAAGTCAGAACCTCAACACAAGCATCGTCCAGAAACGGCAAAATCAAATTTTATCTCTGCGTCTAAACCCTGGATAGATGAAGACGCGAACAAAATAGAAAGCAATTAAATGATCCTTGTCCACCATTTGCGCATTGGTCGTTCGGTTTTCACCGTCTGGCTCCTGGAGGAAATGGGGCTCGACTACGAGCTCAAAATCTATGATCGCAATGAAATTGGTCGCGCGCCGCCAGAACTTAAGGATGCGCATCCGCTGGGCAAATCACCGGTTATCGAAATTGACGGATTCACCCTATCGGAGTCCGGTGCCATTGCAGCTTACCTTATTGCGCATCATGACAAAGATGGTTCGTTCGCACCGCCAGGCGACAAGCCCGGTTGGGCTGAGTGGACCCAATGGCTCCATTATTCAGAAGCTTCCGCCTTTGCCCCCTTATTGTTGAAACTCCTGCTGTCTCGGGAACAAGCCCCAAAACCTGCTCTGATCTCGATGTTCGCTTCAGGCGAAATCGCTCTTCAATTAGGGTATATTCAGGATTTTCTGGCCGATAAGGCGTTTATCCTCGGCGAGAATTTCTCTGTGCCCGATATCGGTATCAGCTATATCTGTCACATGGCGGATCGATTGGGCGAGCTTGCCCCCTACCCGAAACTCGCCGCCTATCTGGAGCGGACATCCAGCCGGCCCGCTTTCAAACGAGCAATGGAACGCACCGGGGGCTAACCTGCCCGAGCGACATCCGCGCGGCGTACTCTATCCTTTAAAGGATAAACCGAAATCGGCTTAGGTTTTCCGTTGTGATGTGTCGTGAGTGCCCGTCACTTACGCCGCAAATTCTGATAATGCGCGCCCAGTCTTGAACATTGCCCAAACATCGCGTGTACTCAACCGATCTCAGGCGACGAACGGGCTATTTATGTTTGACGAAATGCGCCACAACGCAGAGCTTCGCGCGGGCTGGCAGTCCGTGGCGGACTGGCTAAATGCAACGGATCTGGAATCCTTACGGCAGAAAAAAGCGGAAGCGGAAGCGCTGTTTCGCCGTATCGGCATTACCTTTGCGGTTTATGGCGAGGGCGGCGATCCGGAACGACTGATCCCTTTTGATTTGATCCCCCGCGTTTTCTCCGCTGGCGAGTGGGCCCGGATCGAAGCAGGCGTGAAGCAACGCGCCCGCGCGCTGAACCTGTTTATCCATGACGTCTATAATGCCGGTGAGATTTTCAAGGCCGGCATTGTGCCCCGTGAAGCGGTAAACGCCAATGACGCCTATCAAGCGTTGATGAAAGATTTTTCCCCGCCGCGTAATGTCTACACCCATGTCGTCGGCATTGACCTCATTCGCACTGGGCCCGATGAGCTTTTTGTTCTGGAGGATAACTGCCGCACACCGTCAGGCATTTCTTACGTTCTTGAAAACCGAGAAATCATGACACGGTTGTTCCCGGAGCTATTTGCTGGCGGCAACATTCGTCCTGTCGATACATATGGGGACCTGTTGCGCAAGGCACTGAACGAAACGGCACCTGAAAATTGTCCACAAACGCCTAATATTGTCGTGTTGACGCCCGGCCATTTCAACAGTGCCTATTATGAACACTCATTCCTTGCTGACGAAATGGGTGTAACCCTTGTTCAGGGTTCAGATCTTTTTGTCGAAAATAATGTTGTCTACATGCGCACGACCCTCGGGCCGGAACGCGTTGATGTCATTTATCGGCGCATCGACGATGCTTTCCTGGACCCTCAGGCTTTCCGACCAGATTCCATGCTTGGCGTGCCGGGTTTGATGGATGCTTACAAAGCGGGCACCGTGACAATCGCAAATGCCCCCGGCGCTGGTGTCGCAGATGATAAGGCGATCTATTGCTATATGCCGGAGATCATACGCCATTACCTCGGCGAAGAACCATTATTGCCTAATGTCGAAACGTATCGCTGTGCCATCCCGGACGAATATGCCTATGCCATGGCCAATATGAAGCATCTGGTCTTTAAGGAGGTACACGGATCCGGTGGATATGGCATGCTCATTGGACCGCAAGCGAGCACTAGCGAGATAGAAGCCTATGCCCACCGGGTCCGGAAAAATCCCGCTGGCTTCATCGCACAGCCGACCCTTGCTCTGTCCACCTGCCCATCACTTGTTGAGGAAGGAATCGCACCGCGCCATGTGGATTTGCGCCCCTTCGCACTGGTTGGTGCCGATGTCCGACTGATCCCAGGAGGGTTGACCCGCGTCGCCATGCGCGAAGGATCACTGGTCGTGAATTCCAGCCAAGGCGGCGGGGTAAAAGATACATGGGTCATGCGAAAATGATCCCTACCCGCCTTTGGAGATTGCCATGTTAAGCCGTGTTGCGGAGAATTTGTTCTGGATCGGCCGCTATATTGAGCGGGCCGAAAATGTCGCGCGCGTTGTTGATGCGGCGCGGCGCATGTCTTCCCTGCCGAATGAAACTGGGCGGGGCCTGACAAATGAATGGTCGTCTATTCTGGTTGTCGCCGGCGCGCGCGAGACCTTTGGCCCGGCATATGAACGCGCTGATGCCGGCGCGGCAGTCGATCATCTTTTGTTCTCGGAAAACAACCCTTCCAGCGTCGCCAGGTGTATTCATGCGGCGCGAGAGAACGCACGCGAAGTGCGTTTCGCCATTACGCGGGAATGTTGGGAAATCCTCAATACGGCCTGGTCAGAGATGCGTCGCCTCACCCCGTTGGATGCCACCGGTGCCGGGCTCAGTGATGTCATCGACTGGATAAAGGCGCAATCAGCATTGTTCCGTGGCGCCCTTATTGGCACCATGCTCCGTGACGATGGTTATAGCTTCATGCGCATGGGTGGTTCAGTCGAGCGCTTTGACTACACCGCGCGAATGATAGACGTCAAATATCATGTTCTGCTGCCATCCCTGACAGATATCGGTGCCCATACAGATCACTATCAATGGCTTTCTCTTCTGCAGGCTTCTGCTGGTTACCGGGCTTATGTGCACGTCACAAAATCGGAAATTACAGCAAGGGGGGTTGGCGAGTTTCTAATTCTGGAAAAGAGCTTTCCCAGATCGCTCCTCTATAACACGCGGCGCATTGCAGAACATCTGCGCAATCTTTCCAGCTTTTACGGGCGCGACGCAGCATGCGGGGGGCTCGTTGACGGCTATATAAGAGAACTGGAATCCAAGTCGATTGATGACATTTTCGATCAGGGCCTGCACGAATTCTTGACCGATGCTATTGACCGAAACTATCAAATCGCAAACGCCCTGGCCAACTCTTATGGATTTGGATCGTTTGAAAGCGTTGCCACGCCGGACGGCAGCCCGGCCACTGATGCGGTTCAGTAATTTTACGTTGAATACGGAGTATTATATGCCCTAATGCGGTGCGCAAAAATACCGTGGGCATATTTTCCCATACAGCCAATAAAACCGGGGATCAATTTTCACCGAGATCCAGACCATCGCGGACATGCCGATCAATCGCGACGCTTCGGCACGCCGTTTTCTGAAAATTCGGTGTCAGCATGAGGGTCAGGGTCCGGCCGAGTTGGAGTTTTAATTAACCATCGCACCGATCCGACAATTATGAGACTTGCTCCAACCATCTGTAAAAATAAAACGGCCGTGAAGTTGTCTTTGACAAAGGCCATAGCACCATTGGCCAAATCACCCATTGATTGATCAAGCATATGGTTAAAGCCCTATAATGAGAGTTTATTTTCCCGCCGTCATGCCGCCATTTCGGTTAACAGGCGTCCCGACAGGGCAGATATGCGTGTGTCTTAACCATCACAAATAAAATCGCCACACAACATGTCTGACGAAGGTTTCAATCGCTGCATCGTTTTTCGCAAAGCGTGCCTGATCGCCGTGTACTCATGTAACTACCTTTCCCATGATCTTTCCCTTCATGACGGGTCGCCGCAAAAAAATTCTGTCACGTCCCGAAAGTGAACAGCTAAATCTATACGAATTTTTAACATCTATTATTAGAGTGTTTCAGACAAACAGATTTCACCGCCCTACAGGTTCCGTGATTAATTAATTCCTGATCTGTTTAGATTGACAACTTCACGAGCGATAGAAGTTCGTTCACACTTGCCCCTTATTCTAAAAAGGATATTGCGACAATCAATTACCAACTTTGGTGGGGTAAGTTTGTAAGATGGAACACGAAAAGCTATTTGAGATCGCAGAACAAGCGGTCGACGAGATAAGATCAAACGCAACGACGATCTCGCCAATGGCGTTCGAAGTCTGGTTTACACATTTGACAGAGTTGAACCCTGCACTGTCAAAAGACCTTCTTACTGCTATCAAAATAAATTCTGTTATTGAAGAACCAGAAGTCGAGCAGATTCACAAAAAATACTTTGCGAACGGTGACTTAGCGCGCGAAGTTATGACCGTATCAGACGACGCGAGCGTCCAGATCGCTAAAGTTATAGAACAAATATCAATCGGCGATAATTCATATAAAAAGTATTCTGCGGCGCTCAAAAACTCGCTCGCGGCATTGAACGATGCTTCTGATGAAGCCGGATTAAGTTCTATCGTCAATGCACTCGCGGAAGCCACGGGTAAGATTTCAGATAAGAATTCAATACTGAGAAATCAACTCGAAGAGGCATCCAAAGAACTCTCCACCCTAAAAGAAGACTTCGTCCGCATCAAAGAAGAGGCGTTTACTGACCCACTTACCCGGGTTGGCAATCGAAAGAGTTTTGATCGGACCATGCAGGGTGTGCTCGATACCGCCCGAAATGAGAATTCCGATGCTTGCCTTATATTTGGCGATGTTGATCACTTCAAATCATTTAATGATACATGGGGCCACCTTGTAGGCGACCAGGTCTTGCAACTCGTGGCCAGCACGCTCCGGGCGAACACCAAAGGTCGGGATCTCGTCGCAAGATATGGTGGCGAAGAATTCGCCTTAGTACTGCCCCACACAGATCTTGAGAATGCTGTAAACTTGGCAAACAAGCTTCGCCAAGAGATCAGCAGCAGGCGCTTAACTCGGAAAACAACAAACGAGCTAATCGGCCACGTCACAATCTCATTTGGCGTTGCTAAAATACGCGCTAATGACACCGTATCATCTGTCACTGAACGCGCAGATAAGTGCCTCTATCTCGCCAAAGCCCGCGGCCGCAACTGCGTCATTGCGGAATCGGAGATCAAAGAAGAAAACGCCGCATAACAGGTGCCATTTTGGGAACCGGCCATTGGTCGGTGCCGCTCCTAAGCGAAAACTAAGTCTAATTTAACGTTAGCCCAATAACATCGAGTGACGAAATTTATGAATTAGGCAACGTGGCGCAGACTTTCCGAACAGATAGAGCCAATTATCTTGTTCATGCACCACACGGAGGAAGTTTTCATGAGCGACGAGACTGTCGAATTGAAACTAGAAGCACGCTTGGGCATTGATCAGGCAGATGAGTTACTTGAAGCGGTGCGCGACACTGGCGACGCAACGCTGATAATCGACGCCAGCGAGGTCAATTTGCTTGGCGCTCCCTGCTTGCAGGTTCTATTGGCTGCGTCGAATTCACGCGAAAATGACCCTGAACGCTTTAAAATCGTCAATGCGTCAACTGTGTTTCAAGAAAATATAGACATTCTGGGTGTTGACCTTTCGAAATTTCCCACCATGGAGCCGCACCAGTGACGCTTTCTATACTTGCTGTCGACGATTCTCGCACCATGCGCGACATGATCCGCCTCGCGCTAACCTCAGAAGGATTCGAAGTCTTCCTTGCGGAAGACGGCGTAGACGGATTAAAGATGTTAGATGATTTAACACCTGACGTCATCATTACAGATATTAATATGCCGAACCTCGATGGATTCGGTTTCATTGATGGTGTTCGTAAAGATCTTAATGATCGTACAACACCGATCCTGGTTCTCACTACCGAAAGCGCAGCAGAACTAAAGCAACGCGCACGTAATTCCGGCGCGAGTGGATGGATCGTTAAGCCCTTTGAACAAACTAAGCTCGTCGCTGCAATTCGCCGCGTCGCCGCCTAACTACGAGGTCTCTCATGGATCCGATGGAAGAAATTCGGCAAACTTTCTTTATGGAGTGCGAAGAGCTTCTTGAAGCAATGGAGGCTGGCCTCCTCGCAATGAGCGACGGGGACGATGATAAGGAAACCGTAAACGCCGTTTTCCGTGCCGTGCACTCCATAAAAGGTGGTGCCGGCGCGTTTGGTTTGGAAGCGCTTGTGCGCTTCGCACACACTTTTGAAACCACCATGGACGAGGTACGTTCTGATCGCCTTACACCGAGTGAGGAAGTGATGACCGTCCTACTTCGCTCCGGCGATGCTTTGTCTGATTTGTTCATCGCATCGCGTGATGGTACAGAAATCGAAGATGGTGCAAACGCTGAACTTCTCGGCGAACTCGAAGCGCTCATCGGCGGCAGTGATGCATCAGACCAGGCAGAAGAGGACGAGCCAGACGATTTCGTACCCATGACGATCAGTTTTGATCTTGATGACGACGATGATGATGACGGCGACGAAGTAGAAGAAGATAGTGATGACGCCTACTACATCACATTTAAACCGCACGCGACGCTTTATCAGCGTGGTAATGAAGCGGTACACCTTCTTCGAGCATTATCCGAACTTGGCGAATGTGAGATCACTTGCATAACGTCTGATTTGCCGGAGCTGTCCGAATTAGACGTCGAATCCGCTCACCTGGTATGGCAAGCGAAGCTTAAATCTGGTGTCAATGAACGCACTGTTCGCGAAGTGTTCGAGTTTGTCGAAGAGGACTGCGATTTAACGATTAGCACCTCTGCACCGATTAAAACCAAAAAAGAGGAAGAGCCGGATTACGACACTGAAGACGTCGTATGCGAAGAGGCGGTATCCCCAGAAACTGAAACTGAAACTGAAACTGAAACTGAAACTGATCCAGTAGCCGAGGCGCAAGCAGAACCCGCAGTAAACGCGGAAGATTCTGTTGCAGATGCCCCTTGCACAGACGAAAAACCTGAAACAAAGCCTGTTGAATCAGCAGCAACAGCGCCAGCTGCACCAGCTGCACCTGCAGCGACCAAAAAAGCTAAAGAAACTGGTTCTAAAGCAACCGTCCGCGTGGACCTTGATCGCGTTGACCGCTTGATCAACCTGGTTGGTGAGCTTGTCATCAATCAGGCAATGCTGTCCGAGGGAATCGTCGACAGCGAGATGATTCAGGATTCTGCCGTAGCTACAGGCCTTGAAGAATTCAAGCAATTGACGCGTGAGATCCAGGAAAGCGTCATGGCGATCCGTGCTCAACCAGTGAAGTCTTTGTTCCAACGAATGTCGCGAATTGTTCGTGAAGCATCTGCAGCAACGGAGAAATCAGTCACGCTCGTTACCGATGGTGAGGCTACTGAGGTAGATAAAACCGTAGTTGAGCGTCTTGCCGATCCGCTGACGCATATGATCCGTAACGCGGTCGATCACGGCCTGGAGTCAACTGAAGACCGCGCGAAAACTGACAAAGATCCGCGCGGCACCGTTAGGTTGACTGCCGCGCACCGCTCCGGCCGCGTTATCATCGAAGTCGCAGACGATGGTGCCGGGATAAACCGCGAACGCGTGAAGCAAATCGCGATCGACAAGGGACTTATCCCCGAAGATCTTGATTTGACCAATTCGGAAATCGACAACCTTCTCTTTATGCCTGGTTTTTCAACGGCAAAGGAAGTGTCAGACCTCTCCGGCCGCGGCGTGGGCATGGACGTTGTTAAACGCTCCATTCAGGCGCTTGGTGGAAAAATCTCAATCTCATCAAATCCAGGCCAAGGGTCAGTCTTCAGTATCAGCCTGCCACTTACACTGGCTGTTCTGGACGGCATGGTGGTCAATGTAGCCGAACAAACAGTTGTTCTTCCGCTTACGGCAATTGTTGAAACATTAAAGCCGGGCGAGTCCGACATTCATGATGTCTGTGGCGACGCAGCCACCATTCTTATTAGAGGCACTTTTGTGCCGGTCATCGATGTAGGCAACAGGCTTGGTTATCGCGAGCCACTTTCCTCCCTTGAAGACAGCGTCATACTACTCGTGGAAACAGAAGATGGTGCAAAGGCGGCCCTTGCCGTCGATGCGATCCTTGACCAACGCCAGGTGGTCATCAAAGGCCTTGAGAACAATTACGGCCATGTACCAGGAATCGCAGCCGCAACAATTCTTGGCGACGGACGGATCGCACTGATCCTCGATCCCGATGCAATTGTTGATTCGATGAGCAAATTAAACTTGTCCATAGACAACCAGATACAAAAAGCAGGTTGAGATGATTGAAAACGAAAACATCAACACGGGCGACTCGCGCGAGCTTGTTGCTTTTCGCGTCGGCGACCAGGAATACTGCGTCGATATTATGTCAGTGCGCGAAATTCGCGGCTGGACGCCGGCAACCCCCCTACCCCATTCACCTGAGTTCGTGCGTGGTGTGATTAATCTGCGCGGCTCGGTTCTGCCAATTGTCGATCTTGCGGGTCGGCTGGGTTTGCCAAGCCCGGAGCCATCGGCGCGCCATGTGATCATCGTCGCCCAGGTGAACGATCAGCAGGTTGGCCTGTTGGTGGATGCCGTTTCTGACATCCTAACGATTGTCGACGAGAAGATGCAGCCAACGCCAGACGTTGCCTCCGAGCAAGCCAAAGCATTTGTTCGCGGCGTCATGGCGATCGAAGATCGCATGATCCGTTTCATTGACCTAGAACGTGTCTTACCGCCACTTCGAAGCGAGGCAGCGTGACGGCCTTCGCTGAACAAGAAGACGTAGAATTCGTCCTTACCGATAAGCATTTTCGGATCATCGCGAAAATTATTCGCGAAGAAGCCGGAATTGCTTTGTCGCCAATAAAAACGACTCTCGTCTACTCGCGACTGACCAAGCGCCTTCGGGCACTTGAACTCGAGAGTTTTCAGCAATATTGCGACATTATATCCGATCCCAAAAACAAGGAGGAACGTCGCCACCTCCTCTCGGCACTGACGACGAATGTTACGCATTTTTTCCGCGAACCGCACCATTTCAAGCATCTGGCAGACGTTACAGGCCCATCTTTGATTGATCGGGCACGACGCGGTGAGCGGGTACGATTATGGTCAGCCGCCTGCTCATCCGGGCAAGAACCATATTCGTTGGCACTGACACTATTGAAGCTTGCGCCAGATCTTGCAGATACGAACCTAAAGATCCTGGCCACAGATATCGACCCAAAAATCTTGGATCAGGCGCGTAATGGCGAGTATGAAAAAAGCCTGCTTGAAAAAATACCAGGCGACCTTCGGGCGAGGTACTTTAGCAGGGTGACTGGCAATGGCGAGCTGCGCGTAATCTCTGACGAAGTTAAATCATTGATAAGCTTCAGGACACTGAACCTCGTTCGCCCTTGGCCGGTTAGTGGTCCGTTCGACGCGGTTTTTTGCCGCAATGTGGTAATTTATTTTGACGAAAAGACAGAGCAGAAAGTCTGGTCTCAATTTTCCAACGTTATCGCGCCAAATGGACACTTGTATATCGGCCATTCGGAGCGGGTTACTGGCCCTGCGAGCAACGTCCTGCTGCCAGACGGTGTTACCATCTACAAGAATAGTTGTTGATACACCGACATTTAATGAATGCCGATTATGATGAACACTTAGAAACCGATCCTTGATGAATAAGGAAACTCTGCCATGGCGTTGCGTGAAAATATTAAAATCATGGTTGTCGACGACATGTCGACCAGTCGCGGCCTCTTGATCCAGCCTCTTGAAAAGCTCGGTGTAAAAAACATTGACTTCCGCCGCGATGGAAAATCCGCCTTGACCTCATTGGTTAATAGCCCCGCGCATCTGGTGATTTCTGATTACAACATGCCAGAAATGGACGGTTTACAATTGTTGAAGGCGCTGCGGCAAAACAAGCAAACCCGCAGGATCGGTTTCATCCTCGTGACAGGCAGCGGCGATGCGAAATTGATCAGCAAAGCACGCGAATATGGCGTTAATAACTATTTGAAAAAGCCCTTCACCCCCCAAGGCCTGCAGGCATGCATCGAACAGGTCGTTGGCAAACTATGACACCCATCGCGCAAGAGAAAGAACTCCAAGGGCTGGCGCCCGGGGCAGAAGTATTTGACCAGGTGGGTGACGAAATTCGGACCCTGGCGGATGCAACGCTACGCCTGCAATCCGTTCTCGGAGAAATGTTGGTCGATAGCGAAACACCGTTTCCTACGGATTTTCTTCACCTCCAGGAAATTGACCGGATCACGCAGACGCTGGAAAACCTAGCCCAGTTTATGCATGCATTACATGTTCCAGAGGGTCTGCAACTCGACACGGATCTTGCAGCGAAATATCTGCCCTTGAAGCAGTTAGCTGATCGTCTGCGTGCGGCTGGACGCAGCAAAAAAGGCTTGGATGACACGGCCGTCTCCGGCGACCTCGACCTCTTCTAAAGTCATCTCTTTACCCTGCCCCCCCCGATCGATCGATCGGTAATCTCCCGTTTTTTGTGGGATTAATTGATAAACTTCACGCGGCGATTTTTATTTTCTGTACGGAAGTAAAGTCGCCAGTGTCCTTCGATCATACCATTTTCCGTTGCTCGTACATCACGAGCCAGCGCATATATGCGTATATATTTCAGGGGCCTATCTTAATTTTCGCCATGTCGAGACCGATAGTCCTGACCTTCATTACCATACGGTACTTTTGGCCAGCGAAAACGTATTTGACAAAGGTGGTCATTCGTTTCTAGAGCTTCGAACGAGCGTTATCGGGCTTTAATAAATTTTGCACGTGGGTTTTCCAAAAGGCATGAACAATCTGT
>SHAI01000034.1 GCA_004213235.1 Parvularculaceae bacterium | reverse complement strand
CGTCTCGTCAGCAAATTATGACAGGCCATGGACTTATCCATTGTCCCTTAAGGGCAAGTATGAAGCTTTGTCGCTGGACGATATCAGTTCGGCAGCCGCAGAGGTCGTGCACCCTGAAAGCCTGATCTGGGTGATTGTCGGCGATCGTGAAAAAATTGAATCCGGCGTTCGCGAGCTTGGATTAGGGGATATTGAGGTGTTCAATATCAGCGATCTGTAGTTGTCTTGTGTATCAAAGACCACGGAAAAACCCCGGCGCGTCGCGCCGGGGTTTTTTTGCGAAACTATGCTTATTCAACGAATACGGCGGTGCCGGAGGCAGACACCATCATCATGGATCCATTTGCGCCAATAACTTCATAATCCAGATCTATGCCAATAACAGCGTTGGCCCCCATCTCTCGTGCCTGCTCTTTAAGTTCCCCGATAGCGACTTCGCGGGCTTCCTGTAGGGATTTCTCGTATGATCCAGAGCGCCCGCCAACAACATCTCGTATCCGTGCAAACAGATCACGAACTATGTTTGCGCCAAAAATCGCTTCGCCGGTGACGATGCCGAAATATTCACGGACATGCCGTCCTTCAACTGTCGGGGTTGTTGTGATGATCATAACAATATCCTTTAACATGCCTGAGTTTTCTAGCCGGGAAAAAGCGCCGCTTTAAAGGTCAGTTTAACAACGTCAAGGCGTCGGCGATTGCGGCGAAGAGTGACGGATTGATTGATGAGACTCAAAGAGATAATATAAAGGGACAGTTTAGAAAAGACCTTGGAGAGGCACCGGCGGCACAGCAACAAGTAGATGACGATAAAGTGTAGATATTCCTGGGTATAAGTTTTTACGATTTTGTCACGCGTCATCTTAGAGCTAGAAGACTGAATTACCTACAACAGTAGGGGGAATCGCACTCAAAATTTGGTGACATCATCGCATAAAGCCGTCTGTTCCTGAATGGGAATAGGGGTGGGCCAATACCTGGTTCACCAAAAAAGAAGGCGGCGAAGATGAGCGGCAGTAAAAAGGACAGATCATTGCCGGACGTTTCAGCAGCGGTATCGAACGGGTCAGGTCAGAGCGGATTGGAAGCTCTGTCTTCGAGCGAGAGGATAGGTGATGCTCGCAAGATCGCTTCAGAAACAAACGATATTAAGCCCACCGTTTCCCACATGCTGGGCGAAGTGACCTGGCTGTTATCCCAGTCACCGACCCACAAACATTTTGCCATTGGCGATCTTGAATGGCTGGTGATGCCGGCGATCCTCTTGGAACAGTTCCGCGTCTTTCATGGGCCCAAGCAGCCGCTGGGCTTTGCGCTGTGGGCCAGTTTTTCGGAGGAAGCAGAAAAGCGTTTTAAAGAACAGGTGGCGGCCGGCCACGGCGCCCGTCTGCGCCCCGACGACTGGCGCTCCGGGGACCGGCTCTGGCTGATCGAACTGGTCGCCCCCTTCGCGACGCCGGAAAACAAACTGAACGAGGCGATGCTGGCCGACCTGATCGACAATGTCTTCAAGGACCGCAAGTTCAAACTCCACCTGATTGATCCGTCTACGGGCGAGCGTGAAGAGAAGGAGATTGGAGGGTGAGGATTTTCGTTCGGACAGTGAAGATTCTATCTGTTATCGCGCTGATTGCGGCGATTGGCTTAGCATTGCTCTATTATTTATACGTCAACCACCTTGGCGGTCTGTTTCCAGGCAATGAACGTATTTCCACCGAAATAACTGATGAAATGCGCGCTTACTGCGAAAAAGGCGGTCTGCGCATTTATGAATATCCGGAGGGAGATTTGGGAATCCGAGGCGGCTCCGGGGGGTGTGACTATGACGGGTTTTGTAGTTCGAATTTATATAATACTCGACTGCAATATTACCAAGGAAGCGCATATCCATCAGATTTAAAATACGGTCCTGCTAACCGCGTTGGACGTGAAAGACAATTTTATGAGTTCAGAAAACATCCGGCTGGGGACCCGCTTTGCGCAGATTATTATGCCGTTGCAGAGGAAAAGGGATATGAAACTGATGATCGATTTTGTCTAACCTCAACAGAAATCGATGAAGTTAATGCACCGTATGAATTTGGCGCCACGGCGGTGGTCGAGTCTGGTGTCCGTTTCGGGGATGGAGATATCGGTCTGTTATTTGACTGGCATTTTATCAAGCGCCGGTCTGACGGCATTATTATTGCTGAATGGCGCGACTATTATCTGAGTAACAGGAAGTCAATCGGCTATTCGCAAGAATATCTGTGCGGAAATCTCGTCACCCCAAATATGGTGGGCGAGGTTTTTGCGCATGAAAATGATCGCAAACCCCTTACCATGCCTCGCCTTGAACCTCCTAAATCGGATGAATTATTATGAGCGAAACAACGTTTGATGGCCCGCCAACATTTACAAGCTTCAGCCTTGAAGATTTGATCGCGACAAAAACTGCAGCATGGGCGGCTTATGCGCCCGATGGATTACGGCCGACGATAAGTACGCCTGACAACCCGTTAACCGCCGCCCAAATCGATGCCAATCGTGCTTATAATCGTGACGTTCTTGTTGAGGTCTTGTTAAATGTGCGGCCACCAGGTGAAGATCCGCTCTATCTGGGCAGTGATGATCCGCAAGCTCAGCAATATGCGTTCGACATTGCTGACAATTTCTTGAATCGTTATGAAATTCTGGAAGCGACAAATGACGATTCAGGCTCAGTTTCGTGATGATCTCAGCCCGCTAGAACCGGGAGGGGCAGCTAGGGATGCGGGCGATGCTCGCGGACCTGATCGACAATGTCTTCAAGGGCCGCAAGTTCAAACTCCACCTGATTGATTCGTCTACGGGCGAGCGTGAAGAGAAGGAGATTGGAGGGTGAGGGAACGATGAAAATTTTTCTAGGATTTGTAGTAGGTGCGGCGAGCGCATTGGGTTTTTTATTCTTAGTAGAGAAAGTTCTGGGTGGACCAATTTCATTTTCTATCGGTGAAGGGGAATGGATTCAGTTTCCGGAAGCTGACGATTTTGTTGGGGGCACCCTAGCTGGTAGGGTGCCTTATTTTCCGCGATCTATGCAAGATTGCCTTGAAAACCGTGACCCTAACGATGGGAAAGCACTTGCTGAGCCAACGTGTAAAGGGCTATTGGGAGAGCTGGGTAGTTATAGACTTTTCAGAACACCTAATGGCATTGGAATGGAAAGTTTTGATGAGATCGTTGCCCGAACGGTGACACCAAGTGCTGCGTGTTCTTCTACCGAGTTTGGGTTTGTTTGTTATCGACCGTTTTATTTTGCAAAATTTCATAAGGCTCATTTTTTTGCGAAGCCTCGTGTGATCGCTGATCGTGCTTTCTTTTTTACGATAACGATCAATCTTGATGCGGAAACAATTGTCGTTGACGGTCAATGGTCAAGTTCATTTTCGGGCGTGGATGATTTTCCGTGGTTGCTTCCTGTCGGATTATAATTTGTTGTCGTTCCTTGATTGTGACTAACAATTTGCATGTGGAAGAGGTGAGCTGTGGGACTTTTAGGAATTGGTATTGTTGTTTGAACCAAGTCTAGGCAACTGTTGTCGAAAATATTTTTGGGAGGGTGGTTGTGCGCGAATCCAGAAAAACTGAAGTCAGAGAATTCGTAATCCAGGGTGTTTCTGTTTATTTGGAGACAGATTTGCTGCCTGCGGATCAGGGCGTTATCGATGTAGCACCGATAGGAATCCTCCGTATGAATATGGGTTATATAACTTTTTTGAATAACACCAAAGGCAATGCATTGGGGAGCTAATCTTTGAGACGTGAAACGGAAGTCAGTGCACAAGATTTAAGTGTGGAGGACCAGCGCCGGGCGTTAGATGCTGCGATACTTGCTGTGATTGGTGGAACCGATTTCGGAGAAACGGAACTTGTCGCTCGAGTGTCAAGACGGGCCGTTATTTCTCCCTTGGTAAGGACGTGTACTAATTAATAATTATCGCCGTAATGCGGCCTGGCGCGCAAAACGCAGCGTGAGGGATTTGCGCCGCGCTGCGGGCAGGGTGCTTTCTTCCGCGTCCCGGATAATTGCAGCGCCAAACTGGTCAGCTTTGATCAACCCTTTGTCCGCCGGCAATAAATTACATGGAAAATCCGCCGCGACGGCGAAGTAAAATGCGTCGCAAAACCCGAGATAGTCTGGCCATTTTTGATCGGCCTCGAAATCAGCGCGGCAAGACTTTACCTCCGCCGCGATGAAATGGCCCTTTCGCGAGAGGCCTGTAATGTCGAGCCGCCGGCCGTTCGGAAGTTTGAATTCTGTCAGGACGGCAAGCCCCATATCGAGGAACAGGCGCGCAACGCCGCGGGTAATGGCTGCGGTCGTGTCAGGGCGTGGTGCCGCATCGCCTGTTTGGTCATGTTCTGGCGATATTGTCGGTTGTCCGACAGGAAACGACAGGGAAGCGGTCATAGGTTGAGCCCATCGGGAAGGTTTTTGTTCGTGCTTTGTTCATTTCACGATGAAGAGCAACAAAGGTCAAGTCTTATCAGCGATGGTGTCTCAAGCGCGACAGACGAATGGGCCTGCTGATGATGCTGGTTTTCGCGCACCGGGGTCCGGTTTGCTGACCGGCTTGCGGTTGTGATCCGCGATGCGACGCGCGGGTGCGCGCGCTCCGCGCCATCAGGCCGGAGAAGAAAACGGACCATTGCCCATCATCATGGGAATGCTGGCCGGGGTTCCCGGCGCCGGTTAGCCCTGAAATTCCGGCAGGCGCACAATCAACCCATCGAGGGCATCGGACATTGTGATCTGACAGGACAGTCGGGAATTGTCTTTCGGCTCGTAGGCAAAATCGAGCATGGATTCTTCCATATTCTCTTTCTTGCCAGCCTTTTCCAGCCAGGCCGCGTCAACATAAACATGGCAGGTCGCACATGCGCACGCACCGCCGCAGTCCGCATCAATGCCGGGAACCATATTTTTGACGGCGGCCTCCATCACCGAAACGCCAGCCTCGGCGTCGACGACATGTTCAGTTCCATTTTGCTCAATATAGGTGATCTTAGGCATCGGCTCGATGTGCTCCGGCGGTTTGGGCGATTATGCGTTACATGAGCGATTTAAGCTCTGTTGCGGGATCGGCAAGCTTTTTTGCATCAATCTTGGTGCGCGCGGCGATCAGCCGCTTGCCCATAAGGAATGCTGCTGGTTCATTGATGGCATCGACGGATCGCAATTCGTCACCGACAAACGTCCAAACTGACAAAGGTGCCCTGGCCGCATCGCCGCGCACTATTTCATGGCGATTGGCGCTATCGGCCGGTGGCAAGCAGCCGACAGTCTGCAGTTTGACGTCATATTGATCAGACCAGAACCATGGCAGCGCGTCATAGATATGTTCTTTCCCGGCCATGGTCAGCCCGGCTGTTTTGCCTTGTTCAATTGCATTGGGCACCGATTCCAGGCGGAAGCGGCAGCCATAAAACGGCGACGGGAAATTGGAGATGTCGCCTGCCGCCCAAATCGCCGGGTCTTCGGTGCGCGCGCTCTCATCAACCCAGATACCGTTTTCCACCTTTAGCCCGGCGTCCACGGCCAACCCCTGGTCGGGTGCTGCACCAATCCCGACCAGCACGGCCGCGCATGGAATCTCCTCCCCATCGCCAAGCCGTGCGGCAACCACGCGCCCGCCCTTGTTGGTAAATCCGCAAAGTTGTGCGCCAAGGCGTAAATCGACCCCATGGCCGCGATGCAGGTTCTGGAAAAAGTTCGAAACTGTGTTGCCCACCATCCGCGAGAGAACCCTGTCCGCCATTTCCAGGACGGTGACGTCCCGGCCGGCCGCGCGGGCGACGGCGGCAACTTCAAGGCCGATATAGCCTGCACCGACAATGACAATACGCCCATCCACCTCCAGGATATTGCGCAGTTTGTCGGAGTCTTTCAGCGTTCTTAGATAGTAGACATTGCTTGCATCGGCACCCTCCAGGGGAAGTCGTCGCGGCGGTGCGCCTGTGGCAATCAACAGTTTGTGGTAGGATAATGTCTCACCCCCGACGAGTGTTACGGTTTGCGATGCGCGGTCAATTCCCTCAACGACCGAGTTAAGGCGTAAGGTGATATTCTGGCTTTGGAAAAAAGCGTCTGGTCGCAGCAAAAGCCGATCCAGCGCCATCTCGCCCTTTAGATACGCCTTGGACAAGGGTGGGCGCTGATAGGGCAGTGTGTCTTCGGCACCGATCAGGGTCACCGGGCCGTCAAACCCTGCCTGCCTCAAGGAAATTGCGGCTTGCAGTCCAGCCTGACCAGCCCCGATGATGAGTATATGGTGTGTCATGGCCCCATTGAGAGCGAATGTTCTTGTGCGTCAAGTCAACTGATCAGGGGGTGCAATGCCGGCAATGAACCGAAATGGCCACAAGTGCGGGTATCGCGCCAGTGTTTTATCCGTCAAAGACGTGCCGGGGCTAGTTCCGCAGCAGGATTGAACATATCGTTGTTATAAGTAAATTCAGTATAGTTAGAATAAGGGGGGAGATTATGTCTAGAGATGATATTGAAGATATTTATCACAATATCGAATTATTTAATTCTGATGTCGCATCGCCACTTTTGTCGGCGGGAGACAGGGTTGTCTATGGCGCGGATGACAGAAAAGACATTTATCAATTGTCCGGAAATGACATTGAGGCCCGACAAAAACAATTGGTCTATTCAACAGTTATCCTGACTGAAAAATCCAATGTTTCAAAAAATGCTGATGGGACCTGGACCCTGGATGTGGCACCATTTACCCGCAATGGCCATCGGCCATGTTCTTCTGAGCGGTTCGGACATCAACATGTTGGTGGCTGGTGCTCTGGTTTCATGGTTGGCCATGACGTCATTGCGACAGCAGGCCATTGCGGCAAGACGCAACAGAAGATCGAGGACACAGCCTATATATTTGGCTTTCATGCAATTTCTGAGACCGATAAGGGCCAGGTTATATTTCAGGAAAACCAGGTATATTTCGGCAAAGAGTTAATCGCGCACGATCTTTCGCCGACGGGTGATTTTGCAATTGTGCGTGTAGACCGTTCGATATCATCACCTGGTGCGCGCATATTGCCTGTCCGTACTTCTGGTGTCCCGACAATTGGCGGCCACCTTGGCGTCATAGGGTATCCAAGTGGTTTGCCGGTCAAAATCGCTTTCGGGGTGCAAACCGTGTTAATTCGAGATGACGACCCCTGGTTGATCGGCAATCTGGATACCTATGGTGGCAATTCCGGATCGCCGGTTTTTAACGCGGAGGGCATGGTCGAGGGTATTCTTGTGCGTGGGGCGCGGGATTATGTTCTCGATGGGAACTGTTTTCGGACAAATTTTTTGAGCATTGCAACTGGTGGCGAGGCCATAACCAGGGCGAGCGTTTTTTGCGATAAAATTCCATCAACGGATCAGCCAGATGCCGGGTGTGGGGATATCGACGAATGACAGCGGTTAAATCCAAGGTGAAACGGGCCGTAAAGAAACGTAAGAGCGGGCCGCGATATCGGCGGTTCATCCTAAATTGCGTGCCGTCGAGTTTGACCGACGCAGACTGGACCTATGGTGATGCGGTCGGCGCGGCATTCGTCGATGATAAAGCCAGTCTTCCCGACAAGGTGGACCTTCGGGAGCCCTGGTGGCCGGTACGCAACCAGGGCAATACGGGTGCATGTGTTGGTTTTGCAACGGCGGACGGTGTTTTGCGATGGCACTATGTTAAAGAAAAGCTGATTGACAAGGACCAGCTTGTCTCGCCGCGATTTATCTGGATGGCCAACAAGGAAACTGACAATTTCACCGCCTACCCAACATCGTTTCTGGACTCAGCGGGCACGTCGACCAAGCTCGGTCTGAAGGTTGCACGCAAATATGGCTGTGTTCCCGAAGACATGTTGCCGATGAAGGGGGCGTTGAGCCGGCTTGCCCCGCACACATTTTTCTCAATATCATCCCAATACAGAATAAATGCCTTCTATAATTTGAAGCCCGCGAATAGTGACCGGCTTGATCTGGACACGCTCAAAAGCTGGCTGTCGGCCCAAGGCCCGGTGCTTACGCGCCTTGATGTGGACAAAGCATTTCACCGAGCGACGTCTACATCGGGGGTACTGGATCGTTATGATCGGGCAAAAGCGCGCGGCGGCCATGCCGTTTGTTTTGTCGGGTACACCAAAGATTATTTCATTATCCGCAACAGCTGGGGCGACAAATGGGGCGATAATGGCTTCGCCTATGCCAGTTATGGGTATGTCCTGGATGCTTTTACCGAGGCTTATGGGGCGGTTCTCAATCGCTCGAAGCCCGTCGTGCCCTAAAGCTTGCAGCGTGCGGCCCGTGGGGCGCTGTTTGGGGCGCTGTTTGGGGTGCTGTTTGGGGTGCTGTTTGGGGTGCTATCTGGGGTGCCGGCGGGCGGTGTGGCTGGGAGGCGGTGAAATAGGTCAAATTTTGCCGCTGTGGCTGGGTTTTCGCCTCTCTTGGCGCGCTGGATTGCGCAATCTGTGGTGTTGCCGGCTGAGATGCCGGTGGACATGAGTGCCAGCATCCGCATAAGGTTTGGCGTTAGATCAGAGGGATGGGCAATGCCGGGCCATAAGGTCTGAGGCGGCGCGCGGGATAATCGCAAGACTAATCAAGGACGGCATAATGGATTTGCAGGGCTTTATTGAGCTGACCAACGCGTATGTCTGGGGCTCTGATACGGTGCAGTATCCACCAATTTTGATATTGCTGCTGGGTACCGGGCTTTATCTGATGGTGCGGCTTGGCTTCATGCCGCTCGTAAAACTGCCCTATGCCATTGGCGAGCTGACACGCAAACGCGACTCTGGCCAGGAAGGTGATGTTTCTCCCTTCGCTGCGCTGATGACGGCGCTTTCGTCGACAGTGGGCACTGGTAATATTGGCGGGGTTGCTGCGGCAATTGCCATTGGCGGGCCGGGCGCCGTTTTCTGGATGTGGGTTACGGCGCTGGTCGGCATGGCGACCAAATATGGTGAGGGCGTTTTGGCGGTGAAATTCCGCGAAGTGGACGCTGAGGGGCGCCATGTCGGTGGCCCCATGTACTATATCAAGAACGGCATGGGGTCGCGCTGGGTCTGGCTTGGCGCTGTTTTTGCCTTCTTTGGGATGCTGGCCTCCTGGGGCACCGGGTCTTCGATCCAGACCAACACGATTTCTGATGCGCTGAACGCGAATTACGGTATCACCCCCTGGCTTTCCGGCCTTGTCATCGCCGGTGGTGCGGCGCTTGTGATCATTGGCGGCATTAAGCGGATCTCGAATGTCGCCTCAAAGCTCGTGCCGGGCATGGCATTGGCTTATCTTTTGGTCAGCCTCATCGTCATTGGCGCGAACATTCAGGCAGTTCCGGCTGCATTCGGCCTGATCTTTACCAAAGCCTTCGGGTTTGATGCTGCAGCCGGCGGTTTTGTCGGTGGGCTCCTGCTGTTGTCCATGCAGAAAGGCGTCGCGCGGGGCATCTTCTCAAACGAGGCGGGCCAGGGGTCTGCGCCAATCGCGCACGCGGCGGCTCAAAATAATGACCCTGTCAATCAGGGCGTGATCGCGATGCTTGGCACGTTCATCGACACGATTGTTGTATGTTCGCTCACGGCACTGGTGATTTTAACTGCAGGGGTCATTCCTGATGCGTGTGCGCCATTTGTGCGCGATTCGCTCCTCACCTTGCCAGCAGGCTGTGAAACAGCAGCGCCCCTGACCATCGCCGCGTTCGAAAATACATTGCCCGGCCTTGGTAGCCATATTGTCGCGATTGCGCTCACCATTTTCGGGTTCACGACCATTTTGGGGTGGAGCTATTATGGCGAGCGGTGCTGCGAGTTTTTGTTCGGCGTGAAGTCGATCATGCCTTTCAAGCTTGCCTACATCTTCTTCACCTTCTCCGGGGCGGCGGTGCTGATGCTTGAAGAGGGCGGCGCGGTAGAGGACGTGGTCTCCTTGTCATGGCTTGCTGTCGATACATTGACTGGTCTGATGGCGGCCCCGAACCTGATTGCGCTTCTCGTGCTGTCGCCGATGATTGCGCGGATGACAAAAGAATACTTCGCGGCGCGGAAGTAACGTGCCGAGGAAGTAAGGTGCCGGGAATGCCACGGTTTTTTCATCTTGCGGTTTTCTTCGGCGCGGAAGGTTTAGTGTATCGCCCGGGTGCGAGATGGTAAGCGTTTAGATCGACATGACGAATTTGAGGATTGTACGAGGGATTGTTGTCGCGGGGTTGGTGTCCGTAGGGGTTGCTACGCTGCCCCGCCATGGCGCGTCGGCGCAAGGCCTATCAAGCGGGGATGATGACACTGCCACGGGCAACGTTTATGCGCGGATCGGCGCTGGTGGCCTGTTCCCGAGGCAATTTGACCAGGATATTTCGTATAGCCCTGATCTGATAACTATCGTTTTGCCACCGGATCGGCGTGAGAGTTCGCTGAGATCAACGCCTAGCGTATCGGCTGCACTCGGTTTTGCGTATCCAGCCGGTACACGCACCGAATTGGAATACCGTTACATAAGCGCCGGGATGGATGAGGTAAGGCATACTGGCGGGTTCGATCCCGGGCCTGGCGCACCGGTGTCGGTTCCTGTCACGCCTGATGGCGACTTTTCGGTGCATTTCCTCATGTCCAACGCTTATCAGACCGTATTGGGTAATGAGGAATTGTCTTTCTTCATCGGTGCTGGTGTTGGCGGCGCATTTACGCGCAACGGCTTTGGCCAGTCCGATGCCGCTTTTGCCTATCAGGGGCGCGCGGGCGTCTCGGCACGGGTCGGCGATGGCTATGATATGTCGGTAGAATATCTTTATGTGCGGACCCGAGACCTCGTTTATGGGCCCGATGATGCCCTTGCGGCGGCAGGGGCGATCCAGATTGATGGCGCGCAGTTCATTTCGTCTGGTATAACGGCCTCTCTCCGGAAGTCCTTTTAACCAACGACAGCGCAAGCCGCTTTCCTTTTTTGCCATAGTCGCGCTATGACCGCCGCAAAATGCGTGTTCGCGCGTATCACCGGTTCAATTCAATAAGGAGATGAATGCATGGCCCGCAACAAGATTGCGATGATCGGTTCTGGCATGATTGGGGGCACGCTTGCCCATATCGCTGCCCAAAAAGAGTTAGGCGATGTTGTCCTGTTCGACATCGCGGAAGGGCTGCCGGAAGGCAAAGCCCTGGATATCGCTGAAAGCTCCCCGGTTGATGGCTATGACAGTGGCCTTAAGGGGACGCAGGATTACAAAGACATCGAAGGCGCTGATGTATGTATCGTCACTGCCGGCGTTGCCCGTAAGCCGGGGATGAGCCGCGATGACCTTGTCGGCATTAACCTGAAGGTGATGAAATCCGTCGGCGAAGGCATCAAGAAATATGCACCGAACGCGCTGGTGATCTGCATAACCAACCCGCTTGATGCGATGGTTTGGGCGCTGCAGAAATTCTCTGGCCTGCCGACGAATAAGGTTGTTGGCATGGCGGGTATTCTGGACTCTGCGCGCTTCCGCTATTTCCTGGCAGAAGAATTTAACGTCTCTGTCGAGAGCGTCACGGCATTTGTTCTTGGCGGTCATGGTGACACCATGGTGCCGCTTGAGCGTTATTCAACCGTTGCCGGTATTCCGCTCCCTGACCTTGTCAAAATGGGGTGGACGACACAGGACAGGATTGACGCAATTGTCGATCGGACCCGCAAAGGCGGCGGCGAGATTGTTGCGCTTTTGAAAACCGGTTCGGCTTATTATGCGCCAGCGGCTTCTGCGATTCAGATGGCGGAAAGCTATCTGAAAGATAAAAAAGTCGTCGCGCCATGTGCTGCGTATCTTACCGGCGAATATGGCCTTAACGACATGTATGTCGGTGTGCCCGTTGTCCTTGGTTCAGATGGTGTGGAGCGCGTTGTTGAAGTTCAGTTTACGGATGATGAGAAGAAAATGTTCGATCATTCTGTCGATGCCGTGCGCGAGCTGATGGAAGCGTGTCAAAATATTGATGATAGCCTGAAATAAGATCCCATGGCGTGGCGGCAATATTTTGCCGCTGCGTCACTGATGGTTTGGGCGCCGGAGGGTGCGCCAGAGCGTATAACATAGGGCGTATCTGGCGGCGGGATGGGCGGCAGCCATCTGTATCATGATTAAATCTGAATTCTGTTTTCCGGCGATCGCGATGCTGGCGCGGCCATGATTGCGCCATGAATGGCAAAATTGTAATCGAATGCGCTGTTCGCATAGGTTGAAGCACCAAATAGAAGCGCGACCATGGTGCTATCCTGATGCTGCACCGAACGCCATTTGCCTGTACATTATCGGCGCATTGCCTGTACATTTTCGGCGCATGCCGGGTATATTACCGAGCCAATGGCTCGCCTTATGGCGCTGGGTGGCGTATTGGCTAACCCATGAGCATTACCCTCGAAACTGATCGTTTGATCTTGAAGCCGGTTGGCCCGGCGGATCTTGATGCCCATTGCAACATGATGGCCGATCCGGCAAGTGCTGAATTTCTGACCCGGGATGGTAAGCCGCAGCCTTATCATGCGGACTGGCGTTCATATGCCAGCTTGATCGGGCATTGGGAGATCCGTGGGTTCGGTTTTTTCTCCATGTTTGAAAAAAACACGGGCGAATGGGTTGGGCGGACGGGCCCATGGATGCCCGCTGGCTGGCCAGAGCTGGAATGCGGCTGGGCGGTGGCGAAGCCCCATTGGGGCAAGGGCTATGCGCCAGAGGCGGCGATCGCCACCATACGCTGGACATTCGAACAGCAGCCGGCCCTGCCGCGTATTATCTCGCTGATCGACCCGAAAAACCAGAACAGCCAGGCGGTTGCGCAGAAAATCGGTGAAACCAGGACAGATGAAATATATATGTATGAGGGCACCTTGCCCCTTAACATCTGGGCGTGTCTGCGAGAGGAATGGCTCGCCAGATTTGGCGCCTAAGGCACGCCGCCCCAAAGGTAAGATATTATGAGAAAACACCGCACATCGTCGCTTCGCTTATTTTCTGTGTGTAGATCGTTTTTGGTCGGTGGGCTCGCGTCATTGTCGCCAATATTGATTGTCCATGCCCAGCCGACGCCAACGATAAGTGCGGCCATTGGCGAGGGCAGTTCAGCAAAGCCGGGGGCGCTGAGCGAGAAACAGACAGAGCGCGCTAATGGCCTGATCGACAAGGCGTTAAAAAGCGATCTTGCTTATGAAATTCTTGAAAGCCTGACGACAGAGATCGGGCCGCGGCTTGCCGGCTCTGAGGGTGAGGCGCGTGCGCGCGAATGGGGTGTACGCACATTCAAGTCCCTTGGTTTTAAAAACAGTCGTATAGAGACGTTTGAGCTTCCCTATTGGAGCCGCGTGAAAGAAACGGCATCTATTTCCGCCCCATTCCCTCAGGCGTTGGCGATTACGGCGCTGGGCAATTCGGTGGCAACCCCGGAAGGTGGCCTGGAAGGTGAGGTCGTCCGTTTTGCGTCTCTGGCGGACTTAAAGGATGCGCCGCTGTCGGGGCTTGAGGGGAAAATTGTTTTCGTCGATGAGCCCATGACCCGCACCATGGATGGTTCTGGTTATGGGCCAGCTGTCGCGAAGCGCTCAGGCGCGGCGAACGAGGCGGGAAGACGCGGTGCCATTGCCGCTCTTATTCGCTCCGTCGGGACCGACAGCCGCAGAATGCCCCACACTGGCAGCATGCGCTATCAACAGGGCATTGTTCGTGTGCCAACGGCAGCTCTTTCCAATCCCGATGCGGATCAACTCGCCCGTGCAATAAAACTTGCCTCGGCGATGGAGGCCGGCCCGGTCCGTGTTGCCATGAATATCCAGGTGATGACCCGTGAATCTACGGTTTCCGGAAATGTTGTCGCGGAAATTCCGGGCAAAACTGATGAAATCATTGTTATTGGTGGGCATTTGGATAGCTGGGACCTTGGCACCGGCGCTGTGGATGATGGGGCTGGCATTGCCATCACGGCGGCGGCCGCGAAGTTGATCCATGACCTGCCAGGGCGGCCACGCCGCACAATCCGCATCATTATGTGGGGTGCGGAGGAAGTTGGCCTCTATGGCGCACGCGCCTATGCCGCCCAGCATAAGGATGAACTCCATCGCCATGTGATGGCGTCGGAATCAGATTTTGGTGCCGGAAATATCTGGCAGGTTCAGTCCCGCGTTGGTCCGGAAGACATTGCTGCGTTTAAAACCATCGTCCGTCCGATTGCGCGTCTGGGGGCCAGCTGGCGTGGCAACAACGCCAATGGCGGGCCGGATGTGACACCGCTGCGCACGGCTGGCGTGCCGGTGTTTTCGCTACG